>NZ_ATLN01000031.1:0-23685 GCF_000416195.1 Pseudomonas sp. CFII68 | reverse complement strand
GGGCTTGCTCGCGAAGGCGGTGTATCAGTTATGAATACATTGGCTGACACTCCGCCTTCGCGAGCAAGCCCGCTCCCACAAGGAAACCGCATAGGGTAGTGGGATCTGTGTTCCAACTTGAATCACCGCCGCACCGCTTTCGATCCCTGCGCCCACCCAATCCCCAGGATTGTCTATAAATAACCTCGCGATCACTCGCTTGGCACGGCCGCTGCACGCTTGCGACATCCCTCATCCGCAAGGACCGCCACATGACTCAGAACGATCCGGGCAATGACTACCCCTTGAGCGAAGTCCCGATGCACGCTCGCAAAGGCCTGGCCTCCACGGCCATGGTGCTGCTGGGTTTCACCTTTTTCACCGCCACGATGTTTGCCGGCGGCAAGCTGGGGGTGGCGTTCGGTTTTGCCGAGATGCTCACGGTCATCATCATCGGTAATCTGCTGCTGGGCCTGTATGCCGCTGGCTTGGGTTACATCGCCTTCAAGAGCGGGCTCAATTCGGTGCTCATGGGCCGTTTCTGTTTCGGCGAGGTGGGCAGCAAGCTCAGTGACTTGATCCTCGGGTTCACCCAGATCGGCTGGTACGCCTGGGGCACGGCGACGGCCGCGGTGGTGCTGGGCAAATATTTCGAATTGAGCGAAGGCACCGTGCTGGGGTTGATGGTGCTGTTCGGCCTGGGATTCTGCGCCACGGCCTACATCGGCTATCGCGGCTTGGAAATCCTCTCCTACATCGCCGTGCCGGCGATGATGCTGCTGCTGATGTTGTCGATGTGGGTCGCGACGGTGAAGGTCGGCGGTCTCGATGGCTTGCTGGCGATCGTGCCGACGGGCAGCCTCGACTGGTCCACCGCCATCACGTTGGTGTTCGGCACCTTCGTCAGCGGCGCGACCCAGGCGACCAACTGGACGCGGTTTTCCCGCTCGGCGAAGGTCGCGGTGCTGGCGAGCCTGATCGGCTTCTTCCTGGGTAACGGCCTGATGGTGCTGATCGGCGCCTACGGGGCCATCGTCTATCAACAGCCGGACGTGGTCGAAGTGTTGCTGCTGCAGGGCTTCGCCATGGCGGCGATGGCCATGTTGCTGCTCAACATCTGGAGCACCCAGGACAACACCATCTACAATTTCGCCGTGGCCGGTTGCAACCTGCTGCGCACCCGTCGGCGCAAAACCGTGACCCTGGGCGGCGCGGTGATCGGCACGCTGCTGGCGCTGCTGGGCATGTACGATTTGCTGGTGCCGTACCTGATCCTGCTGGGCACGGTGATCCCGCCCATCGGTGGGGTGATCATGGCCGATTTCCTCTTCCGCTGGCGTGGTCGTTACCCGCGCCTGGCCGAGGCGCAACTGCCGGCGTTCAACTGGCCCGGGCTGTTGGCCTATGGGGTTGGCACCGTCGCGGCGTTCAATTCACCATGGGTCGCGCCACTGGTAGGAATCGCTGCCGGCGCGCTAACGTATGTGCTATTGATCAGCGTAATGGGTACTCGCACCGCTGATGCGCCCCTACAAGACCTCTAAAGGATTCGCTTGATGCACATCATCAACGCCCGTCTGCGTAACCGTGAAGGCTTGCATGAACTGCACCTGGAAAACGGCCTGATCGCCAACATCGCCCGCCAGACCGAAGCCCCCAGCCTCGGCCCGGAAGACCTCGATGCCGGCGGTAACCTGGTGGTCCCACCCTTCGTCGAACCGCACATCCACCTGGACGCCACCCTCACCGCCGGCGAACCGCGCTGGAACATGAGCGGCACACTGTTCGAAGGCATCGAGTGCTGGGGCGAACGCAAGGCCACCATCACCGAAGAAGACACCAAGACCCGCGCCAAGAAAACCATCCAGGCCCTCGCCGCCCATGGCATCCAGCATGTGCGTACCCACGTCGACGTGACCGACCCCGAGCTCACGGCGCTCAAGGCGCTACTGGAGATACGCGAGGAAAGTCGCCACCTGATCGACATGCAAATCGTCGCGTTCCCCCAAGAAGGCATCGAGTCCTACCGCAACGGCCGCGAGCTGATGGAAGAAGCCATCCGCATGGGCGCCGACGTGGTGGGCGGCATTCCCCACTTCGAGTACACCCGCGACCAGGGCGTCAGCTCGGTGAAGTTCCTCATGGACCTGGCCGAACGCACCGGCTGCCTGGTGGATGTGCATTGCGACGAAACCGATGACCCGCACTCACGGTTCCTCGAAGTGCTCGCCGAAGAAGCCCGCAGCCGCGACATGGGCGCGCGGGTCACGGCCAGCCACACCACGGCCATGGGCTCCTACGACAACGCCTACTGCGCCAAGCTGTTCCGCCTGCTCGGGCACTCGGGCATCAGCTTTGTCTCTTGCCCCACCGAAAGCATTCACCTGCAAGGGCGCTTCGATAACTTCCCCAAACGCCGCGGCGTCACCCGGGTCAATGAACTGCTCGAGGCCGGGATGAACGTGTGCTTCGGCCAGGACTCCATCGTCGACCCGTGGTACCCGCTGGGCAACGGCAATATCCTGCGGGTGCTGGAAGCCGGGCTGCATATCTGCCACATGCTCGGCTACCGCAACCTGCAAAGCGCCCTGGACCTGGTCACCGACAACAGCGCCAAGGCCATGGCCCTGGGCGAGCGCTACGGCCTGGAACCCGGGCGCCCGGCAAACCTGCTGATCCTGTCGGCGGACAGTGACTACGAAGTGATCCGCAGCCAGGGCTTGCCGCTCTACTCGATTCGCAACGGTGAAGTGCTGATGAAGCGGCAGATGCCGGTGGTGGAGTTTGCGCAGCAGCCAGGCTGATTTCCACAACCCCTTGCTCGCGATGGCGGCGGGTCAGTTGCATTGATGTTGGATGTGCTACCGCCTTCGCGAGCAAGCCCGCTCCCACAAGGGGATCCTCAGTGGACATGAATGTTGTGTCCAACACCGATCCACTGTGGGAGCGGGCTTGCTCGCGAAGACGGCATCGGCCACACCGCAAAACTTCCAGAAAGCTCTAGGGCACAGACCGCGCCGTCCCAAACAACCTGACCCGCAGCAACTCACCCGCCTCTTCTTCCAGCAAAATCGGCGCAGTCCCCCCCGGCATCACCACACTCACCGCCCCCGCCTTCACCCAACCTACCCGCCACGCAGCACTGGCCACCGCGCTGGCGCTGGTGCCCGAGGACGCGGTGGGCCCCTCGCCCCGCTCAAACACCCGCGCCGCGATTCGCCCTTCGGCTTCCAGACTGGCCCATTGCAGATTCACCCCCCTCGGGCACGGAACACCGGCCCCAACGGGCGTCGCATAAGCAATGCGAGTCAAGCTTTGCGACAGCGCCGTAGCACGCATCTGCGAATTGCTCGGCAACCCTTCGGCACCGGCCACCAGCGTCACGCAATGAGGATTGCCAATGTTCACGAACTGGCTGTTGCCCCATGCCGGGTTCAACCGTTCAAGCGCCGCCACACGGCTAACGTCGCACTGGTTGAACAGCACGCTCTCGACCTCCTGGGCGCCAACAACCTGGGGCCCGAACAGCGGTTTGCCCAGGTCCAGCCAGAAGCCTTGCACCCCTTCGAATCCAGCGGCGCGAACCGAGGTTTGCAGCGGTGACAAGCCGTCGGGTCTATCGTGATGGACCTGCAGCACGCAATCACCAGCCCCCGCCATCAAGCCCTGCGCTTGCAACGCCTGGGAGAAAATCGTCAGGCCATTGCCGCTGCGCTCGGCCAGTGTCCCGTCGGTGTTGACGATCAACAGATCAAAGGGCGGTTCGCTCTGGAACGGGCCGATCAACAGACCGTCACTGCGATGGGCCTTGGCGTCCGGTGCTGCTTCGCCCGGCGCCCAACTGCAGAAAGCAAGCACGGCAGCCGAGGCCCAGGACTCGCGCCGCTGTGCAGCCAGGGCGGCTGACGGCGGCAAATCAATGCCGTAGTCACGCACCTGTTTCGGCGAAACGACGCCATAGATATTGCCGCGTGCATCATAAAACTGCGTCATGGACCAGACCCGAAATCAGCCAGCTAGGGCCGGTACTTTATGCTGGCGAAGGCTGAGGGAGCAAAGCCCACGCTTTAGCCAGCACCTTGGGGTCGCGGTGCGGTCAGTGGATATGCAAGCATAGGCCCCTACCCGCCGCACCGCACCGCACGACAGCCAAGGACGTTTCATGACTGCCATTACGCCCCCGCCCACCTTTATCCCCGGACGCCTGGAACAGATGTCCACCCGCATCGCCTACCTCATCGCCGGCATCGGCATCGCCGCCTGGGCGCCGCTGGTGCCGTATGCCAAGGCGCGGGCGAACCTGGATGAAGGCACCCTCGGCTTGCTGCTGTTATGCCTGGGCGTCGGGTCGATCCTGGCGATGCCGATTTCCGGTGCGCTGGCGGCGCGGTTCGGCTGCCGACGGGTGCTCAGCGGCGGCACGATTCTGATCTGCCTGGCGTTGCCGTTGCTGGCAACGATGACCTCCCTGCCCTGGCTGGTGGCCGCCTTGTTCCTGTTTGGTGCCGGGCTCGGCACCGTGGACTCGACCGTGAATCTGCAAGCGGTGATCGTCGAGCGGGCCAGTGGCAAGACCATGATGTCGGGTTTCCACGGCATGTTCAGTCTCGGCGGGATCATTGGCGCGGCGGGTGTGAGCGCCCTGCTTGGCCTGGGGCTTTCGCCGCTGGGGGCGACGCTGGTGGTCAATGGGGTGCTGCTGGTGGCGTTGTTCAAGGCTGCGCCGCACCTGCTGCCCTACGGCAGTGAAAGCTCGGGACCGGCGTTCGCCATTCCCCACGGCGTGGTGCTGTTTATCGGCATCCTGTGTTTCATCGTGTTCCTGGCCGAGGGCGCGGTGCTGGACTGGAGCGCGGTGTTCCTGACCACCGAGCGCGCGGTGGATACCGCCTATGCCGGGCTGGGTTATGCCGCCTTCGCGCTGACCATGACCGTCGGCCGGCTGACCGGCGATTCAGTGGTGCATCGCCTGGGGGCCAAACGCGTGATCATCTATGGCGGATCGATCGCGGCAGCCGGGTTCCTGTTGGCAACCCTCGCACCGATGTGGCAAGCCGCACTACTGGGTTATGCGTTGGTGGGCGCCGGGTGTTCGAACATCGTGCCGGTGCTGTACACCGCCGTCGGCAAACAGACCCTGATGCCGGAAGCGATCGCCGTACCGGCCATCACCACCATCGGCTATGCCGGCATCCTTGCCGGCCCGGCGCTGATCGGCTTCGTCGCCCACGGCAGCAGCTTGAGCATTGCCTTCGGGCTGATTGCGCTATCGCTGGTGGCGGTGGCGGCCAGTGGCAAGGTGTTGAAGGTCTGAGTTCTCTACAGACCTTGTGGGAGCAAGGCTTGCCCGCGATGAAGATGACGCGGTCCTTTTTGAGACCGAGGCGTCTGCATCGCGAGCAAGCTTTGCTCCCACAGCGTAAAGCTCACTCAACCCTTGACCCGATCAGAACCCCACACTCGCCTGCACAAAGAACGTGCGCGGTGCGCCGACATAAATGCCTGAGTTGTTGTCGCTCGAGCGGGTGTAGTACTGATGATCGAACAGGTTCTTCACCCCGGCACCGACTTTCAGGTTCGACAGCTGCGCACCGAAGTCATAGCCGGCGCGCACGTTCCAGAGCACGTAGCCCGGCATGTCGCCGTACTGCCCATCGGCGGTGCCATCGGTGATGTAGTCGCCGCTGAAGCTGCCATCGGCGTTCACGCTGTTGCCCGGTGAGCGCTGCTTGGACTGGGCGAAGGCGTCGAGGTTGTAGGTCCAGCGGTTGACGTCATAACGCAGTCCCACGTTGGCCACCTGGCGGGAATAGAACGGCAGGTCACGGCCCTTGAAGCTCGGGATCTGGCCTTCGTAAGTCGCCCGGGTGTAGGTGAAACCGGCGTTGGCGGTGAGGCCTTCGAGGCGTGGGTCGAGCGCGGCCATGTCGTAATGCACCGAAGCCTCCAGGCCCTGGTGCTTGGTCGCGCCCATGTTGGTCCAGCCCACGTCATTGCTGATGTACTGCAACTCGTCGTCGAAGTCGATGTAGAACAGCGTCACTTCCCCGCCCCACACGTCATCGTTGTAGCGCGTGCCGATCTCATAGGTCTTGGCCTTTTCCGGGCTCAGGCCGTTGGCGGTGTTGTTGCCGTCGCCGCCCTGGCCGAGCTGGAAATACTGCAGGCTACCGAACGAGGTCTCGTAGTTGGCGAACAACTTCCAGGCATCGGACAGGTGATACATCACGCTCAGGGCCGGCAGCGGTTCGTTGCTGTCGATGCTGCGGCGTTTTTCCTGCACCGGGCGGCCGGCGGTATCGAGCACCGGGCGGTCGTGCCATTCGGTGCTGATGCTTTCGAAGCGGATACCCGGGGTGATGGTCCACTGGCCGACATCGATCTTGTCATCGATATACACCGCGTGGGCTTCAGTGCCACCGGTGCGATCCTGGTAGACGTGACCGTCGGAACCCGGACGCACCACCGGCTCGTTATTACGCAACGCCAGGCGGCTGGCCTCTTCGTGCATGCCTTCCTTGAGGTAGCGATAACCGACGCTGGCCTCCTGCGTGGTGGCGCCCAGGTCGAACACGTGAGACACCCGAGGCTCGATGCCGAAGGTGTAATAGGTGCGCGGGTAGGACACCAGGTTGCGCTGGTCCCGGGAAGCGATGGTGCTGCCACGGTAGCTGTCGGAGTAATAAGTCAGCACCTCGGCTTGGGTGCGCTCGTTGATTTCACGGATCCACTTGAACGACACGTCCTTGCGCCGGCCGCTGAAGTTGTCCCAGTCGCGGTCGGACTGGTAAGGGTCCGCGTCATATTGGGCCTGGGTCAGGCCGCCGGGCATGTCGGCCTTGGCGTCGTAGTAGTGGAAATTCAGCGAGAAGTCATCGACATCGGTCGGCGCCCAATGGGTCTTGAGGATCACATCGTCGATGTCGTTGCCGTTGTTGCTCTGGCGATAACCGTTGCCGTTGACGCCCGAATACAACAGCGCCACGCCCAGGCCGTTGTCGGCGGTGCCGCCAAGGAAAGCCGTGTCGATGTGCTTCCAACCGCCGCGCTGGGAAGTTTCCAGGGTGGTGCCGATTTCACCGCTGGCTTTTTCCGGGATCGCGCGGGTCACGAAGTTGATCACCCCGCCGACGTTCTGCGGCCCATAGCGTACGGACCCGGCACCGCGCACCACGTCGATGCTGTCCAGGTTGCCCGAGGAAATCGGTGCCATGGACAGTTGCGGCTGGCCGTAGGGCGCGAACGCTGCCGGCACGCCGTCGATCAACACCGTGGAGCGTGGCGACAAGCGCGAGGTGAGGCCGCGCACGCCGACGTTCAGGGAAATGTCGCTGCCGCCGGTGCCGTTGGCCTCTTGCACTTGCACACCTGGCACGCGCCGCAGCACGTCGCCGACGTTCATCGCGCCTTGCTCCACCATGGCTTCGCGACGGATCACCGTACGCGCACCAGGGTGGTTCTGCACCACCTCGGCGTTGGCATCGCCGAGCCAGTCGCCAACCACCTGGATTTCAGTGGCGCCCAGCTCCAGCGGGCCGGCGTTGGGGGCCGAGGGCGCCGGCAACACGGTCGCTGAACCGTCATCGATCTGGTATTGCAGGCCGCTGCCCTGCAGCAATTGGCGCAAGGCCGCTTCCGGGGAGAGGTTGCCGTCCACCGCCGGCGCTTGCTTGCCGGCCACCAGCTCGGGGCTGAAGAACACCTGCAACGCGGTCTGCTGGCCGAGCTGGCTCAAGGCTTGGCCCAACGGCTGCGCCTGGATGTGAATAGCGGTGGCGGCCTGGTCGGCGAACGCCTGGGGCAGTGCGGCGCTGACCGCCAGGGTCAGCGCCAGTGGCAGCCAGCGTGCCGGGGTCCGGTTGTTGTTTTTGGCGAGGGTTTTCACGTCGAACCTTGTCCTGTTGATCGCAAGAATACGCGTCTGTTAATGCAAACCAGTTGCAGTTGGACAAGAAGACGATGAGCTCGGAAAAAACCTGAATTTATTTCGCAATTATTTCCTGGCTGCCGTCATCCAGGCTGCGCACGGCCACCGGCAGGATGTTCGGCAGCGCCTTGAGCAGTGCCTCGGGATCGTCGGCGCGGAACACGCTGGTCAGGCGCAGGTTGCCCACCGCCGCGCTGCCGACCCGCAGGGGATGGGCGCGATAGCGGGAGACTTCTTCAGCCACTTCCTTGAGCGGTGCGTTGTCGAACACCAGTTTGCCGTTGCGCCAGGCGGTGAGCGCCTCGGCGTTGACCGCGTAAGGTGTGGCAACTTTGCCCTGGGCATCGATCTGGGTGCCGAGGCCCGCCGTCAGGCTGACGAATTGAGCCAAGGGCGCGGCGCGGCCCTGGACCTTGACGCTGCCCTGCTCCACCACCACCCGGGTCTGGTCGGCATCGCGACGCACGTCGAAGCGCGTCCCGGTCACCGTCACCTGGCCGTTGCCCGCATCGACGGTGAATGGCCGACCGGCATCATGCTCGACCGTGAACAAGGCCTCGCCTTCGGCCAGTTCCACCCGGCGTTGATGGTGTGCGAACTCAATACGCAGGCGGCTGCGGCTGTTGAGGTCGATCACCGAGCCGTCCGGCAAGGCGATATGCCGACGCTCACCGAGGGCGGTGGCGTATTCGCCGCGGTAGTCGGTGGAAGAACTCAAACCGCTGAACAGCCCCAATCCCAGTGCCACCGCGAACAGCCCCGCGGCGACGGCATAGCGCAACAGCGGTCGGTGCTTGGGACGTTCGGCTGGCGGTTCGCACAGCGCTTGCAGGCGTTCCTTGGGCAACAGGTCGGTGGCGCTCCAGATGCCCTGCAGCAATTGGACTTCGTCGCGGTGATTGGGATGTTCGTCCAGCCAGGCTTCGAAACGCCGGCGCTCCTCGATACTCATGGCGTGCGCTTGCAAACGCACGAACCATTGCGCCGCCGCGTCGCGAACCTTGTCCTGCCCGCACGGGCATTCACGGCTATCCATCATGGAAGGTCCTGTGGCTCAGGTGGAAGATGGCGACGGATCATTGGCCAGGCCCGTCCAGACGATCGCGCAGATGCCGCAGGGTGCGGATCATATACTTTTCCACCATGTTCTTTGACAGGCCCAGGCGCTCGGCGATTTCCGCCTGGGTCAGGCCTTCGATCTTCTGCCAGACGAACACCGTGCGGCAGTTGGCCGGCAGCTCGGCAAGCGCCTGCTCGATGGCGTCGGCCAGTTGGATCGCGTGCATGAAGTGCTCCGGGTCGCCCGAAAACGACTGACCAGGGTCGATGACAGCCTCTTCCATGGCCCCCCGTCGATCTTCGCGCCGATAGCCATCCACTGCAATGTTGCGCGCCGTCTGATGCAGGTAGGCCCGCGGCTGCTCGACCGCGCTCGAATCGGACTCAAGCACCCGCACGAAGGTGTCGTGGGCCAGGTCCTCGGCCTGCTGGCGATTGCGCAGGCGACGGGTCCAGGTGCCGATCAATTCTTCGTAATGCTCGAAAAAGCCGGGTCTGCGGGGCAGCTTGGGGGTCATCACGGCGCGCTGTGGGAACGAGGCGAGAATAGTAATGCTTCCTATTAATGTGAAGCAAACCGATTAAATCCGTGTGGGAGCAAAGCTTGCTCGCGATGGCGGTGTGTCAGTCAATGGGGCATGGACTATTGGACCGCTATCGCGAGCAAGCTTTGCTCCCACAGGTGTGCTCCCACAGGCTCACCCCCACAGGTATTTTTCTGCTGACTACGCTTCAGGCATCTTGCGAAAGCCCACTGCCAAGCGGTTCCAGCCGTTGATGGCGTTGATCGCCACGGTCAGGTCGACCATTTCCTTGGGGCTGAAATGCTCGCTCAGCAAGGCATAGTCGGCGTCCGGCGCGTGGGTGTCGCTCAGACGGGTCAGGGCTTCGGTCCAGGCCAGTGCCGCGCGCTCACGACCGGTGAAGAACGGTGCTTCGCGCCAAGCGGTCACGGCGTACAGCCGACGTTCGGTCTCGCCGTCCTTGCGGGCATCGGCGGTGTGCATGTCGATGCAGAAAGCGCAGCCATTGATTTGCGAGGAGCGCAGCTTGACCAGCTCCAGCAGGGACTTCTCCAGGCCCAGCTTCGAGACGGCGGTTTCCAGGGCCAGCATGGCTTTGAAAGCGTCAGGGGAAGCGGTGTAGAAATCGATACGCGGTTGCATGGTGAACTCCAGAACAATTGGGTGTAGCGCTACGTTAGCCGTGCAGTGACGCGGTACAAATAGCCAATTGTTGGGAAGTTCGGGTGGCCAATGGCAGACCGATGCTAATCCTTTGGGAAGAACACGAATCTATCGTGGCGAGGGAATTGTGGGAGCAAGGCTTGCCCGCGATGGGTGCGATGCAGTCCTTCAGAGATCGAGGCGCCTGTTTCGCGAGCAAGCTTTGCTCCCACACAGCGAGGGAGCGCGGTTCAAGCCCGGCTGCGCAACCATTGCAAAAAGCGTTTCTTGGCGATGGGCTTGGGGGCTTCGCGGGTCAGGTTCTGGGCCAGGTGCATGCGTACGTCCAGCAGGTTTTTCATCGCGTCGTTGATGTCGCGACGGGCCTCGAGGCATGGCTTGAGGTAGCTGTTCTCGATGCGGTACAGGGTGCAGAAAGTCTTGGCGGAAAAATTCGCCAGCGCCGCCTGCTCGGCGACGATCCCGGCTTCGCCGATCACCTCCCCCGGCCCCATGCGCCCGCCCTCGAGTGGCTGGCCGTTGCGCATGAGGGTCACGCTGACCACCCCGGACTCGATGATAAACAGATGATCGCTGACCTCCCCGGCCGCCAGGATCACGTCACCCGCACGGAAGGTCTGCAGGGTCATGTTCTGGCTGAAGGTGTCTTTCTCGTCCTGGCGCAGGGTAGAGAAAATGTTCGAGCTTTCCAGCAACGCCCGGGGCCGCGACACCGCCTGGGGAGCCGCGCTTTCACTGGTGGACAACAGGCTCACGCCCGACGCCTGCAAATGCCGGAACGCCAGGTCGAACAGCTGGTTGCGCACCGTGCGTTTCTGGGCCATGGAGGCAACGAACCCGCTGATCTCGTACTCCGCGCCGCCACTGCCGCTGCTTTTGAGCGTCACGCAGGGGGCCGGGCTGGCGAGCAAGGAACGACAGCCGATCATCGCCCGCTCCAACGCGTCGATCACGGTTTGTGGCCGCGCATGAGGGCTGACCTGGATGCTGATGGACAAGCCATGGACATCGCTGGGTCGACTGAAGTTGATGACCTTGGCCTTCGCCGCCAACGAGTTGGGAATCACCGCCATGCTGCCCTGGGCGGTCTGCAAGCGCGTGGCCCGCCAATCGATGTCAGTGACCCGGCCTTCGGTGCCGTCGATGGAAATCCAGTCATCGAGCTGATAAGGCTTGGTGGTGTTGAGCACGATCCCGGAGAACACGTCGCTGAGGGTGCTCTGCAAGGCCAGGCCGACGATGATCGCCATCGCGCCGGACGTCGCCAGCACGCCTTTGACCGGCAAATCCAGTACGTAGGCCATTGCGGCGATGACGGCGATCAGGAAAATCACCGCGCCGAGCAAATCCTGCAACAACCGCCCGGTATGGCCGACCCGTTGCATCATCGCCGCGCCGATCAGCACCGTCAGGGTTCGCGCGGCAAACAGCCACCAGGTGATCTGCAAACCGGTAGCCGCCAGGTGCCGCGGCACATCGTCAACCCACTGCGCCGGGACCATGGGGTTGAGGCCCTCGTTGAACAGCAGCACGCTGAACAACGAAAAAATCACCAGCCTTGCGCCGACTTTCCAATAGATCCGAGCCGCACTGACCAAATGCCACATCAACAGGTCGAGCACCAGCAGCGCCAGGGCACAGAGCAGCGGGTGCTCGGAGATCAGAGACAGCATCGGGACAGCTCCAGGAAGGCGATTGGCGAAGATTGGCACAGATTGACCAGGCTGTAGAGATCCCCGCAAAACTCCTGTGGGAGCGGGCTTGCTCGCGAAGGCGGAGTGTCAGTGAAGTAAATGTCTGCTGACACAACGCCTTCGCGAGCAAGCCCGCTCCCACATTTGGATCGGAGTGGCTGTTGTTTTCGCGTTCAATCGTCCATCCGGCCAAAACGCCCCGAGTGGAAATCGTTGAAGGCCTGGTGGATTTCCTGCTCGCTGTTCATCACGAACGGACCATGGCCGACGATGGGTTCGTCGATCGGCTCGCCACTGAGCAGCAGCACCACGGCATCGTTATTGGCTTGCAGGCTCAATTGGTCGCCGGCCCGGTCGAACAGGGCCATTTGCCCGGCCTCGACCCGTTCGCGGCCATTGGCCTGGACCGAGCCTCGCAGCACCACCAATGCGGTGTTGTGGCCTTCGTGCAGGTCAAGGATGAGGTTTTTCCCGGCATTCAAGCGGATGTCCCAGACGTCGATGGGCGTGAAGGTCCTGGCGGGGCCTTGCTGCCCTTCGAAGCGCCCGGCAATCAGGCGCAGGCTGCCGGCGTTGTCCTTCAAGGCGATGTTCGGAATGTCGCCCTTGAGGATCGTCTGGTAGCCGGCCGGGGCCATCTTGTCCTTGGCGGGCAGGTTGACCCACAACTGGACCATCTCCATGAACCCGCCCTGCCGGGCGAAAGCTTCGGAGTGGAATTCTTCATGGATGATGCCGGAAGCAGCGGTCATCCATTGCACGTCGCCGGGACCGATCTTGCCGCCGCTGCCGGTGGAGTCACG
Source organism: Pseudomonas sp. CFII68 (assembly GCF_000416195.1). NCBI lineage: Bacteria > Pseudomonadati > Pseudomonadota > Gammaproteobacteria > Pseudomonadales > Pseudomonadaceae > Pseudomonas > Pseudomonas sp. CFII68. The sequence continues at coordinate 11,036 of NZ_ATLN01000031.1, read as the reverse complement.
GTGCTCCAGTTCGCCCTGGTAGACGATGGTCACGGTTTCGAAACCGCGATGCGGGTGCTGGCCGACGCCACGACGTTCGGTGGTGGGCGTAAACTCAGTCGGGGCGGCGTGATCCAGCAGCAGGAACGGGCTGACGTGCTTGCCCAGGTTGTCATAGGAAAACAGCGTGCGAACCTGGAAGCCATCGCCGACCCAATGGGGCCGTGGACTGGTGTAGAGGCCGATGATGTTTTTCATGCTGCGTCTCCAAAAATCAGGTGCTGCGATTTAATGGAGACAGCTTAGAACCGACACCTTTGCAGCACTAGACTGCAAAAATCGGCTTTAGCGTTCTATCCAGAGAACGATTGAGCATTTAGAAAAACTTCAATGTCACCACAGTTCCCCTGTGGGAGCGGGCTTGCTCGCGAATGCGGAGTGTCAGTGAAGTAAATGCTGGCTGACACACCGCATTCGCGAGCAAGCCCGCTCCCACAGGTTTGGGTGTAACTCATTCAAATATGATTGCGCTTGGCAAATTCCGACAGCCCCACCAAGGATTGCAGGCCAAGCTTTTCCAGCAGCCGAGTCTTGTAGGTGCTGACGGTTTTTGGACTCAGGAACAGGCTTTCGGCGATGTCCTTGCCGCGCATGCCCATGGCCAGCATGCGCAGGATGGACAACTCGCGGGTGGAGAGGCTTTCCAGCGCCTGTTGTTCGCTGCGCTGCTGAAAATCCAGCCTGACGGACATCTGCGGAAAATAGGCATAACCGGACTTCAAGGCCTGGATGGCCTTGGTCAGCTCCTTGAGGTCGCTTTTCTTGGTCACAAAGCCCCGCGCACCGGCCGAGATGCAGCGGTTGCAGAAATGCTGCGCATCCTGGGCCGTGAACACCAGCACGCTGCACTCAGGGAACTGGGCCATGATCCAGACCAGCAGGTCCAGGCCATCGAAACCGTTCATCACCAGGTCCAGGATCACCAGGTCTGGCGCACACTCCTTGATGAGGGCCCTGGCATCGGCCACACCGCTGGCGTCCCGGATATGGGTGAATGCCTCATTCTGGCAAATAAGCCGCAGCGCCCCTCGTATGACAGGGTGGTCATCCACGATCAACACGTCTTTCAAGGCAATTCCCCAGGTCATTACAAACGGCACCGGCGCCATGACTGCACCGGACTCTTGCACAAGCCCCAAGCCCTGCCACCTGTCAGATCCGACAGTGCAGACCAGCGGTCTTCCTCAGCGTCCATGGCCCTGCCTGAGAGGGTGGGTCCACGGTTGCAGCGACTCACTGGCATGAGGGTCGACCCGCTCCATCAGGCGTCGCAGGGAGGCTAGGTCAGGCAGTGGCGCCTGGCTCAGGTGCAGGCTCGATCGACGCGCAACGGGCACCGGCGACCGACTGGCCGGTGGCGCGTTGTAAATCATTCCGTGACGAACCTGTGGGTTATAGATAACAAAATCGTGCAAGTCCAACGCCCCGCTTGCCAGCCCGGCATTGACGACAATCAGGTCGAAGGGCTCGCTGCCGTACTCCACCAGCGTCAGCAACTCTTGCACATGGCTCACGGGGACAATCCGGAAATAGCCCTGTTGATTGAACAGGCGCTCCAGCACGATTCGATGAGCGTGGTGTGGGTCGGCAATCAGGATACGGAGTGCTTTGTTCGGCATGGCAAGCTTTCCAATAGCAACGCGCCAGGTAGAAACCGGCTCAGAACATTAAGGGCCGTCAGGCTAGAGGAAGCGTTTGAAAGACGATGTAGGACTATTCCTAAAATGAAGCCAGACGAAGCCCTTGTTAGGTCTTCAGTTGCTCCGCCAGGTGCTCGATGGCTTGGCGAATATCTTCCACGGTTTGGGCGAGCAGCAACGTGTCGCCGCCCCGACAAGCGCTTTCCAGCGCCTCGCAGGCGGCGATCAGGCGTTGCGCCTGGACGATCCGCGCCCCGCCCTTGATCCGGTGCGCCAGGTCCGCCAGGCCCGGCAAGTCGTGTCGGCCGGACAGGTGCAACAGTCGCGCTAGATCGTCGGCATTGCTGCTGACCAGTTCCTCCAGCAGCGCCCTGATGGCGGTCGTGTCGCCGCCGGTCAGTTGTTCCAGGCTGGTCAAATCAAAGCCATCGCTGGGCTGAGGCGCCGCCGCGTGCGGCGTGACCGAAGCCAGGCACGCATTGAGCTCCCGAAGGCCGATGGGTTTGAACAGGCAATCGTCCATCCCGGCCTCGGCGCAGCGGTCCTTTTCCTCAGGCTGGGCGTTGGCCGTGAACCCCAGGATCACCCCGGGCGACAGGTTTTGCGCACGCTCTTCGTCGCGAATGGCCCGTGCGAGTTCGTAGCCGCTCATCAAGGGCATGTTGCAGTCGGTGATGACCACATCGAAGTGTTCGCTGCGCCAGGCCTGCAGACCCTCGACACCGTTCTGCGCCTCCTGGACACGATGGCCCAGGTAGCCCAGTTGCTGGGACAGCAGCAAGCGGTTGGCCGGGTAGTCGTCGACCACCAGGATACTCAGCGCCCGGTCCGGCACCGGCGCCTCGGCCTCGACAGGCGGCGCGGTCGGCAAAGCGTCGAGCAGGGGCAGGTCCAGCAGGATCTCGACCTGCGTGCCCGCCCCCGCCACGCTGCGCAACGTCAGGGTGCCGCCCATCATTTCGCACAAGGTGCGGCTGATGACCAGCCCCAGCCCGGAACCGCTGCGGGCCGACTGGGTCGTGTGGCTGGCCTGGATAAAGGGGCTGAACAGGCGGCGTTGGTCCTCAGGCGAAATACCGCAGCCGGTGTCCTCGACGCGCAGGCAAACGCCCAGGCGTCCGTGTTCAACGTCCAGCTCGCCGCGCACACTCAGGCGCACCTCACCCTGTTCGGTGAATTTGATGGCGTTGCTCAACAGGTTCGAGACGATCTGCTTGAAGCGCAACGGGTCGATCAACACGTCACGGTTGACCCCGACGTCCAGCCCCCATTGCAAGCGCAGGTGTTTCTGCCAGGCCAGCCCCTCGAAAATCCGCGCCACCGACTCGGTCAATTCGTGCAGATTGGCCCGCTGCGGCGCCAGCGACAACTTGCCCGACTCGATGCGGGCGATGTCGAGGATGTCGCCGATCAAGTCCAGCATGCCATGGGCGGCCCCCGACGCGACCTCGATGGCGAAGCGGTCCACGATGCCTTGGTCGGCTTTTTTCAGGGCCAGTTCCAGCAGGCCGATCACCGCATTCATCGGCGTACGGATCTCATGGCTCATGGTCGCCACGAAAGTGGTCTTGGCCCGATTGGCGTCGTCGGCGCTTTCCTTGGCGACGCGCAATTGCTCCAGCAGGCGCCGCAAGTAAATGACCCAGCCCAAGGTCACCAGCAACAGCAGCGCAGCGACGGTGAACCCTTGCAGAATCGTGGTGCGGTTGCGCAGCCAATAACTGTCGTCGATCACCACCTCACTGCGCCAGCGGTTGGTCAGCTCGTCCATCTCTTCGGGAGAAATGCTCAACAGCGCCTTGTCGAGAATCGAATAAAGCTCCAATGCGCCCCGGTTCGTCGCCAACGCAACGCGCGCGGGCAAGGTGCCGACGGTACTGGTGACCTGCAACGTGTCGCGGTACTGGCGGGAGATCATGTAGCGGGCGCTGATCAGCGGATTGATCGCAGCGTCCGCCGTGCCGGCGGCGACCATGGCCATGGCGTCGGCGGTGGTTTGTGCCGTCACCAACTGCACGCGGGGGAATTGCTCCAGCAGGAACTCGCGCAACACGTTGCCGCGCACCAGCGCCAGGCGCTTGCCGGCCATCTGGTCCAGGGTTAGCGGGCCCTTGGCCCGAGCGGGCACCACCAGCACGAACGGGTTCGTCAGGTACGGTCGGGTAAAGCGCAACTCGTCTTCGAGTTCGGTGCTGGGTATGGCGGTGGCCAGGACATCGGCCTTGCCGCTCTTGATCTGCCCGATCAAATCGTCAACCGAACCGCCACGCTGCACATCGAATTTCAAACCGGTGCGCAAACTGATCCTCGCCAGCACATCGGCGCCGATGCCGCGCAAATGGCCTTGCTCATCGAAGAACGTCAGCGGCAGGAAGTTTTCGTTGGCGGCGACTTTGATCCGTGGGTGGGCATCCAGCCAGCGCTGCTCCTTGACGCTGAAATGCAGCGCCTGCTGACCCGGCATGCTCGCGCCGCCGGCACTCCAGCGCCTCAGGATGCTCATGTGTTCGCTGGCGGGAATGGCTTGCAGCGCGGCATTGACGATGCGCAACAGCCGCGCGTTATCGCGGCTGACCGCAAAGGCGAACGGCTGCACTTCCATGCGCGAGAAATCGGCCAGTTGAATATTGTTCAGGTAATTCTTGCTGATCAGGTAGTTGGAACTGATCGAATCCCCCAGATAAACGTCGGCCTGACCAAATGCCACGGCGCCGATGGCGCTCAAGGTCGAGGGGAACAGCTGCAAGGAGGCTTCGGGATAAAACGCCTCGACCGTCTCCGGCGGCAAGTAGTGATACAGCATCGCCACGCGCTTGCCCGCCAGGTCGCTGGGCAAATCCTGGCTGTCGTCGATGCGGGCCACGAGGGTGGGCAGGTCATCGGCATAGGCCTGGGACATCGCCAGGTCCGGATCGGCGGCTTCGAAGCCGTTGGCGGTGCCGAGCATATCGATCTCGCCGCCGCGCAGGGCCTGGAGCGATTCGGCACGGGACGGATAGCGCTGGACCTGCACCTGGACGTGCAAGAGTTGCCCGAGCAATTGTGCGTAGTCGGCGGTCAGGCCTTCATAGTCGCGACCATTGCCGGTGATGCTGAACGGCGCGTAGTCCGGCGCCGAGGCGCCCAGCTGCAACGTGCCCTTTTGGCGCAGCCAGGTCCAGTCGGCATCGTCCAGGGACACCGAATAATCGCTCACATTGGAGCGCCCGAGCACCTGCAGCGCCTCGGGCGCCGCGCCCACCGGTGGCGCCACACTCAATGAGCCCAACAACAGCGCCACCAGGCCTGTGCGTAGAAGCAGCATCATCTGATCAGGGTGTTTCGTTTGGCGTAGTCGGCCCGGCGCACCGTCGACTGCACGTTCAGTCAGGGTGGACCGGCTGAGGGGTTCAGACTGCCAATACGAGGGAACAGCGAACCAAGCCTTTCAAACAGCAGGAGGCTGTGAAGTGAGTGTAGGAAATTTCTGAAGAATTTCCTGATTGGCTTGCGGTTGTTTTGTAGGAGCTGTCGAGCGAAGCGAGGCTGCGATCTTTTGATCTTTTGATCTTTCACTTGGGACTCAAGTGTTTGGGGAAAGATCGCAGCCTCGCTTCGCTCGACAGCTCCTACACAGCTCCTACACAGCGGCCAACCGCAAATCAGGCACCAGACGCGCCTGCCCGCGATGGTTCCCGTGTTCATACAGCGAGCCGGCGATTTCATCGGCGCGCACCGGCAGGATCGACAGCAGGGTGTCGCTCAGGCCATGGCTGGCCTGGCAAAAGCCCTGCATGAAGATCGCCGCCTTGCAGCGCTCGTCGGTGATCAGCTTGTAGTTGCGATCCACCTCGAAATCCCCCAGGTATTGCGCCAGGGGTTCCAGCAAAGTGCGGTGCATCTGCCGCTCATAACCGGTGGCCAGCACCACGGCGTCATAACGGCGCACGGTCAGCTCTCCCGTGGCGTTGTTGCGCACTGCCAACTCTACGCCGGCGTCGCTGGCCGTGGCTTTCTCCACCGTCGTGAGGGTGCGGAACGCATGACGGGCGACGCCAGAGACTTTCTGGCGATAGAAAATCCCGTAGATGCGTTCGATCAGGTCGATGTCCACCACCGAATAGTTGGTGTTGTGGTATTCGTTGACCAGGCGCTCGCGCTCGCTGTGGGGTTGCTGGAACACCAGGTCGGTGAATTCCGGTGAGAACACTTCGTTGACGAACGGGCTGTCATCCGCCGGCTTGAGGGCCGAGCCGCGCAGGATCATGTCGACCTGTACCGAAGGGAAGCTGTCGTTGAGGTCGATGAAGGCCTCCGCCGCGCTCTGCCCACCGCCGATGATGGCGATGTTCATCGGTTGGCCCTTCACACATGGTTGGCCGGCCATGCGTTCCAGGTACTGGGAATGGTGGAACACCCGCGCGTCATCCTTGAACGCCTTGAACGCCTCGGGGATGCGCGCCGTACCGCCAGCACTGACCACCAGCGCACGGGTGGTGCGGACGAACTCTTCGCCCTGGGCATCGCGGGAAATCACCCGCAGCGCTTCGACCTGCTGGTTGTGCAGCACCGGCTCGATGCGCAGCACTTCTTCACCGTAGCGACTCTGTTCGGCGAACTGTGCGGCCACCCAGCGCAGGTAGTCGTTGTACTCCATGCGGCACGGGTAGAAGGTGCCGAGGTTGATGAAATCCACCAGGCGACCGTGGTGCTTGAGGTAATTGACGAACGAATACGGGCTGGTGGGGTTGCGCAGGGTCACCAGGTCCTTGAGGAAGGAAATCTGCAATTCGCTCTGGGTCACCAGGGTGTTGCCGTGCCAGCGGTAGTCGGCCTGCTTGTCGAGGAACAGCACGTCCAGTTCACCCTGGACCGGCCCCCGCTCCTGCAGCGCGATGGCCAACGCCAGGTTCGAAGGGCCGAAGCCAATGCCGATCAAGTCGTGAACGATGGGCGATGCAATTGCCTGTGTCATGTCCAGTGTCCTCTGGAAAAGCCCCTCAACAGGGCACGAAAAGCCTGGGGAACCTGACCGGCGTTCGAGGCGCCGGCAAGTCGTCTGTTGAGAGGAACGAGGACAATGAAAAAAAATTTACCGCCGGGTGACCGGTGACGACCGAATCAGGGCGCGTCCCACTGTCGCACGCGAACGCGGCAGTGCTTCATGGCGTTGACGATGTGTTTTTCCACCAGCGCCCGGGAAATGCCCAGGCGCTCGGCGATTTGCGGATGGGACAGGCCTTCGAGCTTGCGCAGCAGGAAACTCTCGCGGCACAGCGGCGGCAGCTCGGCCAGGGCGCGCTGGAGCATGTCCAGGCGCTGGCCATGGTCGAGACTGGTGTGGGGCGACGGCGTGAAGAAGCGTTCTTCGTTGTCCAGCACCTCCAGGGATTCGACCTGGCGCAGGGTATTGCGCCGATGCCCGTCGATCACCAGGTTCAGCGCCGTGCGGTAGAGAAACGCCCGCGGTTGCTCGATGGGGACGTCGCTGGCACGCTCCAGCACCCGCACATAGGCGTCATGCACCACATCCTCGGCCGCCTGGCGGTTACCTAGCCTGGCGTTCAGGAAACACACCAGCTCGCGATAGTAGTTTTCCAACATGACTCCCGTGCGCAATGACTGCGACCGCTATCCCTGTGCCCACTCGGCATGCCCGGGACAGGCAATGGCACGATAGTGGCAGATTCAATCGCGTAATTTATAGTAATTCTCATATAGATTTAAAGCTTTGGTTTGTATCCGGGCTGATTCGTTCATTTCAAGTGGTGCCGAGAACCGCTGTTGTGGCGAGGGGATTTATCCCCGCTGGGCTGCGAAGCGGCCCCAAAACCTGTTACTCGAACCATCTGGCACACCGAGTGCTTGGCGATGGGGGGCTGCTGCGCAGCCCAGCGGGGATAAATCCCCTCGCCACAGATAAATCCCCTCGCCACCACATCACCTGACTTGGTTATTGCGTTGCCCTTCCGCCAACTGCTACCAAGTGTTTCACACCAGTAAATTCCCGCCCGGAACGCTCGTTTACCAGAACAGCCTCCCATCCCTGCCCTTCCTCGGACGGGCCCGATATCACCGGCCGGAACCCTGCATGAAACGTCCCCGCCCTACCCGACGCGCCTGGCTTCTCACCTTCGCCCTGCTTCCGGCCGTGGCCTTCGCCGCGTGGCAAGCGGTGGCGCCAAGCCGTGCGCCCCTGGTCACCGCGCCCGTCACCCGGGGCGATATCGAAAACAGCGTCACCGCCCTGGGCACCCTGCAACCGCGGCGTTATGTCGACGTCGGCGCCCAGGCGTCCGGGCAGATCCAGAAGATTTATGTGGAAGCCGGCGACGAGGTGCGTGAAGGCCAGTTGCTGGTCGAAATCGACCCGTCCACGCAAAAAGCCAAGCTCGACGCCGGACGCTTTTCCATCGAGAACCTCAAGGCCCAGCTCCAGGAACAGCGCGCCCAGCATGAGCTGGCGCAGCAGAAATCCCGCCGCCAGCAGCAACTCAAGGCCGGCGGCGCTACCCGCGAGGAAGACGTGCAGACCGCCCAGGCCGAAGTGCGGGCGACCCAGGCGCGCATCGACATGTTCCAGGCCCAGATCCGCCAGGCCCAGGCCAGCCTGCGCAGCGACGAGGCCGAGCTGGGCTACACGCGCATCTATGCGCCGATGAGCGGCACCGTGGTCGCCGTCGGTGCGCGGGAAGGCCAGACCCTCAACGCCCAGCAGCAAACCCCGTTGATCCTGCGCATCGCGCGCCTGTCGCCAATGACCGTCTGGGCCGAAGTCTCGGAAGCCGACATCGGCCACGTCAAACCGGGCATGACCGCCTATTTCACCACCCTGTCCGGCGGCAGCCGGCGCTGGAGCAGCACCGTTCGCCAGATCCTCCCGGTGCCGCCACGCCCGCTGGAAGCCAGCCAGGGCGGCAGCCCCACGGGCGGTCGCAGCGGCAGCGAGCGGGTGGTGCTCTACACCGTATTACTCGACGTCGACAACGCCGACCGCGCGCTGATGACCGACATGACCGCCCAGGTGTTTTTCGTCGCCGCCCAGGCCAAGAACGTGTTGACCGTGCCCATCGCCGCCTTGCAGGACGCCAGCCAGGTGCGGGTGCTGGCCGACAATGGCGATGTCCAGCCGCGCAGCGTTCGCACCGGCGTCAGCGATCGGCTGCGCACCGAGATTGTCGACGGCCTGAGCGAAGGCGACCGGGTGCTGATCGGCCCGACCACCGGCAGCGGAGGCTGAATGAGCACGCCCCTGATCGAACTGCAGGACATTCGCAAGGCCTACGGCGGTGGCGACAGTCCTCGGGTGGAGGTGCTGCGCGGCATCGACTTGGCCATTCACGCCGGGGAATTCCTGGCGATTGTCGGCGCGTCCGGCTCCGGCAAGTCCACCTTGATGAACATCCTCGGCTGCCTCGACCGCCCCACCAGCGGCGAGTACCGTTTCGCCGGCGAAGACGTCGCCAATCTGGGCAGCGATGAATTGGCCTGGCTGCGGCGCGAAGCGTTCGGCTTCGTGTTCCAGGGCTATCACCTGATCCCCTCCGGCACCGCCCAGGAAAACGTCGAGATGCCAGCCATCTACGCCGGCACCTCGGCCGCCGAGCGCCACGCCCGGGCCAGCGCCCTGCTCGACCGCCTGGGCCTGGCCAGCCGCACCGGCAACCGTCCCCATCAATTGTCCGGCGGCCAGCAGCAACGGGTGTCGATTGCCCGCGCCTTGATGAACGGCGGCCACATCATCCTCGCCGACGAACCCACTGGCGCCCTCGACAGCCAGAGCGGCATCGAGGTCATGGCCTTGCTCGACGAACTGGCGAGCCAGGGCCACGTGGTCATCCTGATCACCCACGACCGCGAAGTGGCGGCCCGGGCCAAGCGCATCATCGAGATCCGCGACGGGCTGATCATCAGCGACAGCGCCACTTCTTTGCCAACTGACGTGCAAGCCAATCCAAAGGCACTGCAAGCCGTGGACCTGCGCCAGCGCCTGAGTACCGGCAGCGAACACAACGGCGCCTGGAAAGGTGAGCTGGTGGACGCGGTACAGGCGGCGTGGCGGGTGATGTGGATCAACCGTTTCCGCACGGCCCTGACGCTACTGGGCATCGTCATCGGCGTGGCCTCGGTGGTGGTCATGCTGGCCGTGGGCGAAGGCAGCAAGCGCCAGGTCATGGCCCAGATGGGCGCCTTCGGCTCGAACATCATCTACCTCAACGGCATCGCGCCCACGCCGCGCGCTACCAAGGGCATTATCAGCGAATACGACCTGGCCGCCCTCGCCGCGTTGCCCGAGGTGCAGCGGATCATGCCGGTCAACGGTGCCGAGGCCAGCGTGCGTTTCGGCAACCTCGACCACACCAGCTACGTCGGCGGCAACGACACCAATTTCCCGATCATCTTCAATTGGCCGGTGGCCCAGGGCAGCTACTTCAGCGAGGCCGACGAGCGCAGCGCGGCGGCGGTGGCGGTGATCGGCCACAAGGTCCGACAGAAACTGCTCAAGGATGTCGCCGACCCCATCGGTCGCTACATCCTGATCGAGAACGTGCCGTTCCAAGTGGTCGGCGTACTGGCCGAAAAAGGCGCCAGCTCCGGGGACTCCGACGCCGACAACCGCGTCGCGGTGCCCTACTCTGCCGCCAGCGTACGGCTGTTCGGCACGCGTCATCCCGAGTACGTGGTGATTGCCGCCAAGGACGCAGGCAAAGTCCAGCAGGCCGAGCAAGCCGTCTCGCGGACGCTGTTGCGCCTGCACGACGGCAAGCAGGATTTCGAACTGACCAACAACGCCGCGATGATCCAGGCCGAGGCGCGCACCCAGGGCACGCTGTCACTGATGCTCGGCGCCATCGCGGCGATTTCGCTGCTGGTGGGCGGCATCGGCGTGATGAACATCATGCTCATGACCGTGCGTGAACGGACCCGCGAGATCGGCATCCGCATGGCCACCGGCGCCCGCCAGCGCGACATCCTGCGCCAGTTTCTCACCGAAGCGGTGATGCTCTCGGTGGTCGGTGGGGTCACTGGTATCGGCCTGGCCCTGCTGGTGGGCGGCGCGTTGCTGCTGGGCAAGATCGCCGTGGCCTTCGAATGGTTGGCGGTGTTCGGCGCCTTCGGTTGCGCGCTGGTCACCGGCGTTGTCTTCGGTTTCATGCCGGCCCGCAAGGCCGCCCGCCTCGACCCGGTCGCGGCCCTTACCAGTGAATGAACCCCAAGCTATGAAAGCCTGCGCCACCCCTGCGTCGGCCCCGGACAGCGGCCTCCAACCGCCACCGGCCTGGCAGAACCTCGATACACCCAGCGCCCGGGCGGATAACCAGCAGTGGTGGACACACTTTGGCAGCCCGCAATTGAACCGCTTGATCGAGCAAGCGC
>NZ_ATLN01000030.1:0-63379 GCF_000416195.1 Pseudomonas sp. CFII68 | reverse complement strand
TCGCGAGCAAGCTCAGCTCCCACAGTTTTTTTGGGTTTGCTCACAGACATCGCATCCATCCCCAATCCCTGTGGGAGCGAGCCTGCTCGCGATGGCGGCGGCACATTCAACATCGATGCAAGCAGACCCACCGCTATCGCGAGCAAGCTCAGCTCCCACAGTTTTTTCGGGTTTGCTCACAGACATCGCGTCCATCCCCAATCCCTGTGGGAGCGAGCCTGCTCGCGATAGCGCCCTGACAGCCGCCGCCTAACTAACTGACCCGACCCTCCAGTGGCGAGGGTCTTTGCTCCCGCTGGGCTGCGCAGCAGCCCCGACCGGGCTAACGTATTCCCCCAGGCAAACCCAACGGAGGCCGAATGGATAGCGCTCCAGGCAAACGCGTCATCGTCATCGGTGCCGGCATCGTAGGCGCATCCCTGGCCTACCATCTGGCGACCAAAGGCGCGAATGTCACCGTGGTCGAGGCCGAAGGCATCGCGTCAGGCGTGACCGGCAGCTCATTCGCCTGGATCAACACCTCCCATGGCGAACCCGACCCCATTGCGCCATTACGCGGTGCTGCCATCCAGGAATACCGTCGACTCGAAACACAGCTGCCCGACCTGAAGATCCAATGGACTGGCGCCCTATCTTACGGCCCGAGTTCAAAAGCGTCGGCAAGCCGAATATCCCAATCACAGATCCGTGAACTTGAGCCAAACCTCAAGAGCCCTCCTCAACAGGCTTCGTATGCAGCCGATGAAGGAGCACTGGACGCCGTAGCAGCAACCCATGCGTTGATCGCCGGTGCTCAAGCGAATGGCGCGCAAGTGCTCACTCAAACGCCGGTTCTCGGCTTTAAAACTCAGGGGTCCAGTGTGCGGGGCGTTGAAACCGCCGCGGGCGTCATCGAAGCCGATATCGTCGTATTGGCAGCCGGTACAGGCATCACGAAGCTGACCAACCTGCTTGAAGTCTGCCTGCCCATAGACGCCTCCCCGGCAATTTTCATCCGCTACAGCTCGCCACCCAACCTGGTGCGCACCCTCATCTCCAGCCCTGAAATGGAAGTGAGGCAAACCCCGGAGGGTGCGTTGCTGGCGGCCGAAGACTATCTGGACGAGGCCCTGGAAAACCAACCATCGGAGATCGCGCTGCGCACCGCCAACGCCATCAAAAGCGAACTCCACGGCGTTGTCTCCCTGGATCTGCAATCGGCTCGTGTCGGATACAGACCAATGCCTGCCGATGACCTCCCCATCATTGGTTATCTTCCGCAGGTTGGCGGCGTATACGTGTGCGTCATGCACCCCGGCGTTACCCTGGCGGCGATTGTGGGTCGGCTTGCCGCTGAAGAGATCATCGACAACGAGGCGTCCTCCGCCCTCGCCCCCTGCCGTCCGGATCGATTTTTCCAAGCGCATTGAGGGTTGAATGGCCTAAGCTCGCCTATTCCAAAATCAGCCAAGGAAGCGACAATGGGCATTCGAGGTAAAGACCGTCAGATCGATAACATCGAGTTCAATGTCAACGACATCGCCCGAAGCAAAGCCTTCTATGGTGATGTATTCGGCTGGAGCTTCGTCGACTACGGCCCGACCTATACCGAATTCAGCGACGGTCGCCTGACCGGTGGCTTCACGACCGGTGAACCGGTGCGCCCGGGCGGCCCGTTGATCATCTTGTACGCGGATGACCTTGAGGCCACCCAACTCAGGCTCAAGGCCACAGGAGCGACCATCAGCCGTGAAGTGTTCGCGTTCCCGGGTGGCCGACGTTTCCATTTTATCGATCCGGATGGCTATGAGTTGGCGGTGTGGTCGGCTTCCTGATAGCTGATTGAACGCAAACAAGCCTCCCTCTCCATGTCGGTTCAACTAAGCAAAATGGGGCGAGGTCATCCATTGTGGCGAGGGAGCTTGCTCCCGCTGGGCTGCGATATAGGTAGTCCGTTCCTTGCTCTTCCATACTGATGTTCGCTGGAATTCGGTTGTCGGCGAGGAAGGAACATGCACCTGCGGGCTACGAATAGGGCTGCAACGCATCTCGATGATTACTGCTTCACCTTCGAGGCCAGCAGGTGCGCTTGCGCCCTCTAACGAACACTCAGGGAAAGCCGGCCACGGCTCTCTATATCGCCTTCGCTGGACGCAAGCATGCATGTTCCTGCATGTACTTTAGCGTCTGTGGAGGTGTGCCATGCAAACGCTGTTGTCTCAGAAATTCACTGCTTATATCGGAATTGATTGGGCCGATACCAAACATGACGTTTGCCTGCAGGTTGCTGGGCAGGCCCAGCGGTCCTTCTCGGTGATCCGACACACCCCCGAAGCCATTGATCAATGGGCTCATGCGCTGTACCAGCGCTATGGCGGCCCTATCGCCATTGCCGTGGAGTTGGACAAAGGACCGTTGATCGCGGCTCTGCAAAAATATGATTTCTTTTGTTTGTTCCCGATTAACCCCGCCACCTTAGCCAAGCAGCGTAAAGCCTTCGTCCCCAGCGGTGCGAAGGATGATCCGAGCGATGCCCAGTGGGCGCTTGAGCTGTTGCTCAAGCATCCCGACAGATTTCCCCAGCAAGAGAAACAAAGTCCTGCCATACGCTCTCTGGCTAGCTTGACCGAACATCGGCGAACCTTGGTTGATGAGCGAGTAAGAATCAGCAATCGGTTGGTTTGCATGCTCAAGCAGTACTATCCGTTGGTGCTGGAGCTGTTCCACGACCATGACACGCTGGTGTTTTGTAATTTCCTGGAGCGTTGGTCGACGTTGGAGGCACTTAAACGTGCTCGGCCTGCCAGCGTTTTGAAGTTTCTTAATGCGCATAATGTTCGCCATGCAGAACTCAATCAGGAGCGTCTGGCCCTGATCCTCAAGGCCACGCCGCTGACAGAGGATCCGGGGATTGTTAACCCTTCAGCGCTGTATGTACGGATCCTGGCATCGCAGTTGAGCGGGATGTTGGTGGCGATCAAGCAGTTTGATGCGGCGATCGAAGAAACGGCCAATACCCTGGCCGATTACAGCCTCTTCAAATCCTTGCCTGGGGCCGGGCAACAGCTTGCACCACGGCTGATGGTGGCTTTTGGTGAGCAACGTGATCGTTTCAAGAATGCTGGTGCTGTGCAGCGATATGCCGGGATCGCTCCGGTTACCGAGCGCAGTGGCAAGAAGAAAATCGTCCGCTGGCGCTATCAATGTTCAACCTTTTTGCGCCAGACGTTTGTGGAGTGGGCTGCCCACAGCATCAATCAATCGGCATGGGCAGGGGCTTACTATCGCCAGCAGAAGGCCAAAGGCTGCTCTCATCAAGCAGCCCTGAGGGCACTGGCTTTTAAATGGATCAGAATCGTTTATCGGTGCTGGAAAACTAGAACTCCATACGACGAAAGCGTCTATCTACAAGCCTTGACCTGCCACGACTCGCCTTTGACGAGGGCATCGCAAGCAACAAAGGTATGTTGACGGAAGAGCTCAGGGCGTGAAGCAGCCCCCATCATTCCTACAGAAAAACCGCATCAACCGCTTTACGACGCCTATCCGCTGAGCAGAAGTAAGTCCTGCTCCGAGTCCCAGGGCAACACAACGCTCTGTTTATTCCCCCACCGCCACCCTTCTCCCCACCCACAAACAACTAATCGCGCTTGCTCCACTCCCCCAGCAACGCCTCGTAGACGCCCTGGCAAGCGATCTCGGCAGAGACCTCTGCATCGGCAAAAACTTGATAGCCAGTTGGGGTTAAACAGGCGTATCCCACACGCGCATCTCGTGGGTCGCTTTGGCGAGAAACCAAGCCTATTTTTTCAAGTGGTAGCAGGGATTTGGTGACTGCCGATGCAGTCAGCCCCATGCACTCAGCCAGATCAGCGCGCCGCAGTCGCGAGTTGTGCGCATGTTTTAGGTGATACAGGATCATGAAGTCGCTGAAGCTCAGGCCATGAACGGCGGAGAGCTTGGCGTCAACGCGCCGCGATGCCGAGGTGTATGCGCGTGACAGGCGAATACATAGATCAAGCATTGAGCCGTTGGCGGCATCTGAATTAGGTTTGTTGTCAGACATGGCAGCACTGCTCCAGCTCTTTTGGGGAGGGACGTTCAAATCGTGCCTCCATGGCATCGAACATGGGCCCCGTCACCTCAAAGGCATAGGTCTCTCCTTTTTCAGTGTTCCGGCGCATGACCCGCTCGCGCCGCAGTTGGAGATCTGCGTCGATGAAATAGCTGGACACCTGATATCCGGATTGGCCGGCCAACAGACGAACTCGCGTGCGATCAGCTTCGGTCATGAAGCCTTGATCAAGCACAACGTCGCGACCCGAATCCAGGACCTGTAAACACATCTCCCACATCTGCGCCTCACACCGCTGTACGCGCGTTAAAACCCACGCCAAGTTCATAGGCTGGGGTAAATCTGGGCCATAAAGCCTGAACATCCATTCATCGATAGAGAAGCGGACGCCGGTCAATTTGGCGCTCAGCTTTCGAGCTAGCGTCGACTTGCCCGCCCCAAGAGGACCAAAAACAATATGCACAGAATTCATTTCAACGCCTGCCTTCCAGATACTTGACTACTACAGCATCTGGAAATTAAGTGGGCGCGTCAACCTTGGCGATTAGTATTTTCAGACCATCTGTCTCAGCAATGCTCACAAAGAGGCGAAAACCCTCAACCGCGTCCATGATTACCCCCCTGCGATATCGAAAACGCTGGGTGAATGACCATTCCAGCCCCTCGACAACCGACCCCTAAACCCGCCGAACCACCGTCCAGCCAGGAATATCGCACAGTCCCCCAGGTCCATTAATCAAGGAGTCCCTGCCATGAAAATCGACTTCACCGGACGCCACGTCTTAGTCACCGGCTCCACCAGCGGTATCGGTTTTGCCACAGCCAAAGGCTTCCTCGAATCCAGCGCCCACGTGGTCATCAACGGTCGCAGTGAGAGCAGCGTGGAGGACGCGTTGCAACGCTTGGGCGACCTCGCCTCAAGGGCCGACGGCTTTGTGGGCGATCTCAGCAACGCGCCGGGCTGCCAGGCACTGATCGCCAAATACCCACGCTTCGATATCGTCATCAACAACCTGGGCATTTTCAAACTGGAAGACTTCTTCGAAACGCCGGACAGCGAATGGCAGCGCTTCTTCGAAACCAACGTGATGTCCGGCGTGCGTGTTTCCAGGGCCTACGCCCCGGGCATGGTCGAGCGCGGCTGGGGGCGGATTGTGTTTGTCTCTTCGGAATCCGGCGTGAACATTCCCGCCGACATGATCCACTACGGCTTCACCAAAACCGCCCAACTCTCAATCGCTCGCGGCCTGGCCAAACGCCTCGCCGGCACCGGCGTGACGGTGAACTCGGTGCTGCCTGGGCCGACGCTTTCCGAAGGCGTTGCCCAGATGCTGCAGGCAGACGTCGAGCGCACCGGGGACAGCCTGGAAAAGGTCGCGGCAGATTTCGTCAACCAGCACCGCAGCACCTCGATCATCCAGCGCGCGGCACGCGTCGAGGAAGTCGCCAACATGATCATCTACGCCAGCTCGGAACAGGCCTCGGCCACCACCGGAGCGGCGCTTCGTGTTGATGGTGGGGTGGTGGATAGCATCGTTTAGGATCCTGGGACATGTTGCAAAAAAACGCCGCTTCCTCATGAGAGATAAGCGGCGTTTTTTCTTTTGGAAGCAACATGGGTTGATTCGACCGGTTTTCGGAGCGGTGAAGGGATTGTTCAGCTCACTCTGTTTTGCAGCCGATCCGAGCCACCTTCAGCGATGCGGTTTTCCATCAGACGATCCGAGCCGCCTTCAGCTACGCGGTTTTCGATGAGTCGATCGGAGCCGCCTTCGGCCACGCGGTTTTCCATCAGGCGATCGGAGCCGCCTTCAGCTACGCGGCTTTCGATCAGGCGATCCGAACCACCCTCAGCGAACGTAGGTTGAACGAAGGAAGTCGCGAACGCATTGCCGAGGGACAGTGCCAGAAGCGAGCCGATGAGAGTTTTGTTGAGCGTTTTCATGTCCTGATCCTTTTTATTCGTAGATGAAGTGAGTTAGACGGTGACGTGCAAACGGACGTCGACGTTGCCGCGTGTCGCGTTGGAGTACGGGCAAACCTGGTGAGCGGCGTCGACCAGCGCTTGAGCATCGGCTTGATCCAGACCTGGCAGGTTGATGTGCAGGTCGATGTCCAGGCCGAAACCGCCAGGGATCTGGCCGATACCGACATGTGCCGTGATCGAAGCGTCAGCAGGAATGCTGCGTTTGCTTTGGCTGGCGACAAACTTCAATGCGCCAATGAAGCAGGCGGAGTAACCGGCAGCGAACAACTGCTCAGGGTTGGTGGCTTCACCACCGGCGCCGCCCAAGGCTTTTGGAGTGGCCAGCTTCACGTCGAGAATCTTGTCGCTGGAAACAGCACGGCCATCACGGCCACCGGTGGAGGTTGCGACTGCGGTGTAGAGAACGTTCATGGTGTTTCCTTTCGCTGATTGATTTGATCAATTTTGTTTAGCGCTAAATGTTTGCGCGCTAACCAGTTGCGATAAAGTTAACGGATGAATAGTTGGCGCGCAAGATAAATTTTTAAAAAACTCCCTGATTTGAATTAACCAATTGATCTAAAAAGAAATTTATTTCTAGGTGTCGCAGTGTCGCCAGCTTGTGTGGGCCGCGAGGCGAGCCAAGGGGAAGGAGGTGCTAGGGGGGATCAGCAGGACCAGCGCAATTGCAGGCCTTCAAAGAGAGGGAAATTCATAAGCAGTATGATAGGTTTCGATCGTCCCCAAGCTCTGCGTGGGAATGCCGCCAGGGACGCTCCGCGTTCCGCTTTTGGAAAGTGACCCCAATTCTATTGTGAGTTTTCTATGAAGGCTTCCAAGCACACTCCCAAGCCATTGCTTGCAGCTCAGTACCAAGCGGAAGCTCGCCGTCTGGCTGGCTGCGCGACCACTATTGAGCGCCAGTTCTTGTCGGTTAGCCTCGCCAAGGGTAAGGAGCTTGAACCCGTGGGCCGTATGGCCGGAGCCAGAACCTGATTTTCTGCTGATACAAAAAAAACCGCCGAACTGGCGGTTTTTTTTGGTTTCGCTCTGGGCAAAGCCAACCCGACTAAGCAACAGCCACTCGATTACGCCCCAGCGCCTTCGCCCGATACAGGGCTTTATCCGCATCGTTCATCAAGCTGTGAAGATCCTTGTTGCAGGCCTCCGTCGATGCCACGCCGAGGCTGGCTGATATGCAGTGGACAGGCTCGATCATCAAACCTGCAATCGTATCGACGAGCAGTTCTGCAATCTGGGTGGCAACCCCAATGGACGTGTCCGGGAGCAGAATGGCGAACTCTTCACCACCGAGCCGACCGTGGATATCCGTTGCCCGAAACGACGAACTGATGACCGCTCCCATCTGGCGCAAAACCTGATCGCCGACCTGATGGCCGTAGGTGTCGTTGATGTGCTTGAAGTGATCCATGTCCAACATGACCGCGCACAAGCCTTGCCGCTTGGCCTTACATTCGTTGTAAAGCTGCTGGGCATGCTCGAAAAACGCCCGTCGACTCTTCAGGCCGGTCAGTTCATCGGTTTGAGCGGCGCGGGTTGAAATGCTGTTGGCCTGTTCCATTTCACGGGTGAGTCGAAAGGCGATTTCCAGTGCCTGGGACATTTTGTGCGTGGCGCGGGCCGCAAATGCCGTGAACACCAGAATCGAAAGGGCCATGCCGACTTGAATCGGGGACGGTTGAAACAGCAGCCAGATCGTGCACGGCAACAACACCACGCCAATGGAGACCAGTGTCATATCGCGGTAAGCCGAGTAGCAGGACACCGCGCTGACGGACATGCCGACTGTAAAGAGCATGACCAACGCCTGCGACAACAGATCGTCCGCCGGCATGAGAACGAACGCCCCGCCGCCCCAGATGCTGGCGGATAGCACCAGGGTGACCCAGTATTTGCGCTCCCACTGTTGAGGCGTGCGCTGACTTTCGTCGCTGCGGAAATAGGCAACGAACATCGCGATACGCAACAGCGTCGATGCGGTCAGGATGACCATCCACCAAAAAATAGCGCCGTGCTCAAAACGATCCCAACACAGCCAACTCAGCATGATGGCAGCAAGGTAGCTACCAAAAACCGCAGAAACGGATTGGCGAAACAGCTGTTGCAATCGGTCGGTGCGCACCTGCTCGGCTATTACAAAATCCTGGCCATTGCGCAATCTTGGGCCATACATTTGAACCACCTGGTTATGACGCGACAAAAAACGATTGTGGCACCCTGCCATTACCGTAAACAACTGAATTACTGTGACGAGGGGATTTATCCCCAAACGTTATGCAGGAACACAAACCCCCCGTGGCGAGGGAGCTTGCTCCTACTGGGCTGCGAAGCGTCGAGCCGTGGTAGCGGGTGAACCCGCCAAAGAAAAACCCGACGCGTTACGTCGGGTTTTTCAGCGAGGGCAAGTTGTTTACGGGTTACTCGACTTGCGACAGCTTGGCGTCGTCGCAACCGGCAGCACGGCACTCGCGCTCGACAGCTTTGAGTATGACGATACGTGCCTCGGTCTTCTCATTGGCACAGTCCAGGTAGAGCAGGCCATCGTTGGAACAGGCGCTGTCACGATTTTTGATCCACTGGATTTGAGCGGCTTTCACTTTTTTCTTTTGATCCGGGTTCAGCGCACTCATCGTCTTCTTGTATTGATCATTGATGTCCTGATCCGACTGAACCATTTTCAGCGATGCGCAATAGGTTCTGTCATAGGCGTTTCTAGGGTTATCGCAACTCATCGCAGATGCCGATGCGGATGCCATTGCCAGCAATGCCCCAACCAACAAAGACTTGATCATTCATTTCACTCCCTGAATGCCCTCTATTCATTAGAGGTCGCGGCGGGAATTTATCATGCGGGTTGTAGAACAATGAAGCAGATCCTAGGGTTCATTCGGCCCGAACAATGGGCAAATGCTGATAGGGGTTCGGGAGCAAGTGATTGCTGAAAAAGGCTGGGTCGTTCCCGCCGCCCTCGCCGAATCCCCAAGCCGGTCAAATGTGGCGAGGGAGCTTGCTCCCGCTGGGCTGCAAAGCAGCCCCACCCACCACGGAAAATGCCTACAGACAAAACCGCATCACCCACTTCAAACCCCAACCGCAAACCCGTCTAGCCCCAATTTACGGGCCAAAACCAAGCCCTGTTTATTCCGCTGGCGTGATCTTTCTCTCAAGCTACACATCCTTGCGCCATTACCTACAACTACGCCAGAATCCGCCCGCTTGTGCACCTTGCCCCTGGGCTCTATCGTTTTCCTGCCACTGCCCATCAGTGGTCGGGTTTAGTAGCCCGAGGTTTTCCGCAAGATGCATGAGCTCTCCACTCAGGCAGGTGTTCCAATTCCTGTCCTTGATGGTGGCTGTGCGCAGGGCGCTTCGGCGCGCCGGCAATGCTGGAATCCCCGGTCTACTAACCTGCGTACAGCTGCCACCCTTCTTTTAGTAGGGAAAGGGTCGCGGCCTAACTCGAGGATTCCAGCTTATGTACAAAATAACTCCAAACCCTCCGGAAACGGACCAAACTCCCCCGCACACTAGATCCAAAGCCAAAAAGCAAGACGAAGCCGCCAAACGCGCCTTGGATCACTACCTGCTACCGAAACCGGCAAAGTCCGAAGATGCGTCCCAACCGGGCCAGCTCTTCACCGTCGCAAAAAACGCCGACAACGAATCTCTCCTCGCCAACCTCAGCGAAACCTTGGCGGCAGCCGACGCGATGGTCAGCAACCTGGCCTTCGACCTGGAAGGTCCGCGTCGTCACATCCTTCTCGGCATCCAGCAATTGATCGAATTGAGTTCATTGCTGGCGAATCGGGTGTTGGATAACGTCGATCCGCGATAGCAGGTAAACATCCTCCAAAAAAAGCAAACCCGACATTTTGTGTCGGGTTTGCTGTGTTCCATCTGGCCGTCGCTACCCTCACCCTGAGAAGAGTCGCATGAGGAGCCATGACCTAAGGAACAAAAAGTAAAAAAGGCCTGAGCACTTCTGCCTCGGAACATGTGATGTAGCTTAGCAAGACAAATCGGATAAAAATTTCACGGTTTTTTCTATGGCCGAGCGGTTGGTCTAAGCTGAACGGTGGCGCCTTGGATGAAGGTTTTCGAGACAGTACTTTCCATGGTGAGCCACTTCTCACGACGTAGCTACCTTCACAAGGATGACAGCATGACTGACAGAAGACCTTTGAATCCAAACGTAACTGTTCCAAAGCCAGGCGGCGGCGTTCAGCCTCGCTCTCGGAACCAAGACGGTCAAGTCCGTGATAAGCGTGATGACGCAGGAAAACCTAGGAAAAAATAATAAGTGCGATAACTTGCAGGCCGCTTGCAAAGAATGGAGTGGCTTGTATGTCTATATTACTTGATGCTTTGTTTTGCAATCATTCGCATACACTACGCCAACGTAGCGTGGACTCAATTTTAAGAGAGTGCTTCCATAATTTTGTGCTTTGTTGTCTCCAGCTTTCCTGTTTTTGAAATCAATGTGTAGGCTTTCTTCTGCCTATATTAAACCTATTCTCTTATTAATTTTATTTTTGCTTCCGGGGTTAAAAATTCTAAATTTTTGAAGTGCTCTTCCAGCATGCTCACAACCAACTCTACTATTCGCCAAACCGCCTCAAGCCGCAACTCAAGATCTTCTGAGCGTCCCCGAGCGCCTACCACTGCCGGACTAATACGCCCGTGTGCTACTTGGTGACGCTTCTGAACAACTTCATCTACATAAAACCGATCCTCGCTTTCTCGTAACAAATCTGAAGCTATGCCAATATAAGACATGACGTTAGAAATTACTTCTATTTCTGAACTTTGAAAGAGTGGAGAGAATACGGTGTTCTCAATTTTCGATATGTCCCCATTGGCGATTGCGGATATGAAATCCACCCGTTTTTTCCATCGTTTTTGCCCCTGTACTTCAGAAAGACTCTTAAAGTGTGAATTCATTACAGTAGGCAGGATGGCTAAATTAAAATCATTGTTACAAAGCTGAAACTCGGATAACGCTTGCAAGAATGCTTCAGCCGCATCATTTAGGGACTGTTCAAGCGCACCATATAATTGAACATAGTAAAGGCCTCGTAAAATTTTCACCTCCAGCGGATCTATAGGAGGGACATCTGTCGACTCTTGTGTTTTGATGAAGGATAAGAACATGCGAAGTTCTCTAAAACGATCCGCTATCTGTCCTCTCGGAAGATCGAGCATCATCATTTCAAATAGTCGCGGACATAATGAATACGCCCTGTAACCATTCGCTTATTATTTGTCCCTGCGGTGGTGATTTTCTTAAGCTCTGAATCCGCAACCAAAGCCCTTAGTTTCTGAGTATCTATTTGAACGCCTTCCTCTATTGCCAGAGCCGTGCCAACAGAAATGGCTTCGAATAAGTTGGCAGGGGTTATAGTAGATTGACCGCGACTCAATCCGTGGGGGAATGCAATAGCTAATACTGATAGTACTTGTTTAAACATAGACGCTTTTTTTGCTGGTAGTGCTTTCTCGGAGTTAACCTTCATATAGTCATTTAGAAAGCCTTTCACACTTTTTTCAAAGTTCTCATAGTTGTACAAATATGCCATGTATCTAAGAACATACTCTTCAGCGGTACCATTTTTAGAATCGCTCTCTCGCAGTCGTACCACTGTTTTGAAATCATCTATTTTTGATATTTTTTTGAGGGAGTCGTTAAATTTACCGCGGTAAATACAGTTGCGAATCTCTTGGTTGGTTAGCAATATGCCACCAGTATTCAAACGTTCAAATAAATCAAATCGGACGCTTAGGTCGCTTTTGTCGTTAAGAACAGTAACTCGGATTGGCCTGGTCATAAACATTAGTTGTACAGATTTTGGTAGGTCTTCAAACTTCTGTTTGTTTAATGTCGTTAGCTTTTCTAGTTTGTCGAGTTCAAGCGCTCCTTTCCTGTTAATTGATTCAAGCAGGTCGGAGTTGTCGCCAATATAATGTGCTACTGTCGATAAGCGCTGTACGCCATCAACGATTTCCCAAGTGGCATCAGCATTCGTTGCCATAAAAAGACTTGGAACGGGAATGCCCAGAAATACAGACTCGATTAACTCTGATTCTCGGACAGCATCCCATACAAATTGCCGTTGGTATTCAGGTGGAACAAAAATGTGACCTTCGGCAAACATGTCATATATTTGCTTTATAGTCATATCGTAACTATCAAAGGAAACTAGTCGACGCTCGACATCCAACTGCTGTTGTAGTTGCGAGAAATTGCCGGTTACTTTTGTCATATAATGCTAATCCCCTGAGTAGAGTTCCTTGCGCAAAACCCAAATACTTATTTTCTCCCCCAGTCATGAATTCGAGGCCAAAATGCATCTGTTTTTACGCTAGAGGCATTCTAGCTCGAAGGATGTGCTTGTGGCACCCCCTGTTTGCACAAGAGCATCTGAGAATTATTCCTGATTGTGTTCATTAAAATAAATCTACAGAATCGCTAAGCGCAATATTTGAGCAAAGGCCAGCCGAGAATTTAGGTCTATCAAAACCCTTGGCGCACTAGCAGCAACGGATATCTGAATGGATCAGTTAAGGCTCAAGCAGCGCCTAGGTGTAGTCAATGTAACTACGGAAGGCTAGCTGAATGTGTGCCAGATAAATCGTTCTGGGTTTTATTGCTTCGATTATGGCCAACCAGTCCTAGTGAAGGGACTGCTCATGGCCCATTAGATAGCCTTCGATAGGAGCCGATGGAAGGAGGTATTATGTCCAACGCCCCTTCCCGTTGAGTGAGAAGTAAATCTCCTCATCATGTTTTAATCGATAATCCAAGCAAAAAAACGGGCCTGCATTCCCACGCAGCCCCGTTTTTTAACCACCCGATCAGATCAAAACGCCGGCAAAACCGCGCCTTTGTATTTCTCAAGAATAAAAGCCTTCACTTCCGGCGTATGCAGCGCTGCAACCAGCTTCTTCATCGCCGCACTGTTCTTATCATCCTCACGAGCCACCAGGATGTTCACATAAGGCGAGTCGTTACCTTCAATCACCAACGCATCCTTGGAAGGATCAAGCTTCGCCTCCAACGCATAGTTGGTATTGATCAACGCCAGGTCCACCTGGGTCAGCACCCGCGGAATGGTCGCCGCTTCCAGCTCACGGAATTTCAAATCCTTCGGGTTCTCGGTGATGTCCTTGGTAGTCGACAGGATGTTGTTCGAATCCTTCAACTTGATCACCCCAGCCTTAGCCAGCAACAACAGCGCACGACCGCCGTTGGTAGCGTCATTCGGGATCACCACGTTGGCGCCGCCCGGCAGTTCTGTCAGTGCCTTGTACTTGCTGGAGTACGCGCCCAGTGGTTCCAGGTGCACACCGGCCACGCTCACCAGGTGCGTGCCCTTGGCCTTGTTGAACTCATCCAGGTACGGCTGGTGCTGGAAGAAGTTGGCGTCCAGGCGCTTTTCCGCAACTTGTACGTTCGGCTGGATGTAGTCGGTGAAGACTTTGACCTTGAGGTCCACGCCTTCTTTGGCCAATGCCGGTTTGACGAATTCGAGGATTTCCGCGTGCGGGACCGGACTGGCCGCGACGGTCAGGGTGTCGGCGGCGTGGGCGGAAAACGCTGCGGCGGCAGCGAAGGCAACCAGTAGTTTCTTCATTCAGCTAACTCCTTGTGGGGCGCCTGCTCTTGGCGCCTGCCAGCGAATGGCCGGCTCATGGTTTATTGGCCGCGAGGCCTTATTTTCTAGAAAAATGCACAACCAGTTTGTCGCCTACGGTCTGCAGGACTTGCACCAGCACCAGCAGCAACACCACCGTGACCACCATGACGTCGGTCTGGAAACGCTGGTAACCGAACCGGATCGCCAGGTCGCCCAAACCACCGGCGCCGACCACACCGGCCATGGCCGTGTAGGACACCAGCGTAATCGCTGTCACCGTAATCGCTGCAAAAATGCCCGGGCGGGCTTCTGGCAGCAAGGCGTTGACGATGATTTGCCGGGTGGTGGCGCCCATGGCCTGGGTGGCTTCGATGATGCCGCGGTCGACTTCGCGCAGGGCCGTTTCCACCAGGCGGGCGAAGAACGGTGTCGCGCCGACCACCAGTGGTGGAATCGCGCCGGCCACGCCCAGGGAGGTGCCGGTGATCAATACCGTGAATGGGATCATCACGATCAACAGGATGATGAACGGCAGCGAACGCAGGATGTTCACGATCAGCGACAGCAGCGCATACACGCCGCGGGCTTCTAGCAACTGGCGCGGGCTGCACAGGAACAGCAGCACGCCCAGCGGCAGGCCGAGCAGCACGGTGAACAGCAGCGAACCGAACAGCATCAGGAAGGTGTCGCCCGTCGCCAGCCAGATTTCCAGCCAGTCGATGTTGGAGAAGAACGAATTCAGCAGTTCCATTAGCGCAGCACCTCCATGTGGACATCGGCCGCGGTGAAGCGGGCAAACGCCGCCTCCATGTCACCGCCGGTGATGGCGAGGGTCAGTTGCCCGTAGGGGGTGTCTTTGATGCGGTCGATACGACCGGCCAGGATGCTGTAGTCCACGCCGGTTTCCCGGGCGATGGTGCCGAGCAATGGCGCGTAGGTCGCGTCGCCCTGGAACGTCAGACGCACGATGCGCCCGGGGACGTGAGCGAAATCGTCGCGCTGTTCGCTTTCGTCGATCTGCTCGTCTTCCTGGACGAAACGCTTGGTAGTCGGGTGCTTGGGGTGCAGGAACACTTGGGCCACCGGGCCTTGCTCGACGATCACGCCGGCGTCCATCACGGCCACTTGATCGCAAACGCGGCGGATCACGTCCATTTCATGGGTGATCAGCACGATGGTCAGCTTCAGCTCGCGGTTGATCTCCGCCAGCAGTTGCAGCACCGAGGCGGTGGTCTGTGGGTCGAGGGCGCTGGTGGCCTCGTCGCACAGCAGGATCTTGGGTTTGGTCGCCAGGGCGCGGGCGATGCCGACGCGCTGCTTCTGGCCGCCGGACAGTTGCGCCGGGTATTTCCTGGCGTGGTCGGACAGGCCCACCCGTGCCAGCAACTCGGCGACGCGCTGGTCGATTTCGCTGCGGGACAATTCGCCGGCCAGCGTCAGCGGCAGCGCCACGTTGTCGGCCACGGTCTTGGACGCCAGCAGGTTGAAGTGCTGGAAAATCATCCCGACTTGCTGGCGGAAGCGGCGCAGGCCGCTGGCGTCCAGGGCGGTGACTTCCTCGCCGTCGACGATGATCTTGCCGCCCGTGGAATCTTCCAGGCGATTGATCAGGCGCAGCAGGGTACTTTTTCCCGCACCGGAATGGCCAATCAGGCCGAAGACCTGACCGTTCTCAATCGTCAGACTGGTCGGATGCAGGGCGGGGATATCCCTACCGGCGACTCGGTAGGTTTTATGGACGTCTTGAAACTCGATCACGTAGCGAACCTTGTGGGGCGCGTTGGAAAAGGATCAGCGGTTAGCCGGGCGCGCATTTTAGCCTGTCCGTATAGAGGTTCTTAGCATTTATTTGCGATCAGACCTGTCATTTGGCAATAACGCGATCAAAGGCCATAAAAAAGGAACACGGCCAAACGGCGTCGGTCACTCATTAGGCCACTCGAAAATGCCCAGGTGCCGAACCTGCGGTATCGAACTCAAGAGTCCCGGCCATGGCGGGGATTGCAAAGAGGAGTCATGCCTGATGAGTACCAAAAAGCCCACGGTCAACAAGAGCCAACTGGCCGGGACCGACACGCTGGATCGCGGCAACACCAACGCCAAGCTCGAGAGCCTGGAACGGTTTCGCTCCGACGCCACCGAACAGGCGTTGCGCACCAACCAGGGCGTGAAGATCGCCGATAACCAGAACACCCTGCGCGCGGGCCCCCGCGGCCCTTCGTTGCTGGAAGACTTCATCATGCGTGAAAAAATCACGCACTTTGACCATGAGCGTATCCCGGAACGCATCGTCCACGCCCGTGGGACCGGCGCCCATGGTTATTTTCAGAGCTATGACGCGCATTCGGCATTGACCAAGGCCGGTTTCCTACAAGATCCGAGCAAGAAAACCCCGGTGTTCGTGCGTTTTTCCACTGTGCAAGGCCCACGCGGCTCCGGCGACACCGTGCGGGACGTGCGTGGCTTTGCGGTGAAGTTCTTCACCGACGAAGGCAACTTCGACCTGGTGGGCAACAACATGCCGGTGTTTTTCATTCAGGACGCGGTGAAATTTCCGGACTTTGTCCACGCGGTGAAACCCGAGCCCCACAACGAAATGCCTACAGGCGGCTCGGCCCACGACACGTTCTGGGATTTTGTCTCGCTGGTGCCGGAATCGGCTCACATGGTGATCTGGGCGATGTCTGATCGGGCCATTCCAAAAAGCCTACGCACGATGCAGGGTTTTGGTGTGCACACCTTCCGCATGATCAACGCCGAAGGCAAAAGCAGCTTCGTCAAATTCCACTGGCGCCCTACCGTCGGCACCTGCTCGTTGGTGTGGGACGAAGCCCAGAAACTGGCGGGTAAAGATACGGACTACCACCGTCGCGATCTCTGGGAGTCGATCGAGATGGGCGACTACCCGGAATGGGAGTTCGGCGTGCAGGTTGTTGCCGAGGAAGACGAGCACAAGTTTGACTTCGACCTGCTCGACCCGACCAAGATCATCCCTGAAGAGCTGGTGCCCATCACGCCCCTGGGCAAGATGGTGCTGAACCGCAACCCGGACAATTTCTTCGCCGAGGTCGAGCAAGTTGCGTTCTGCCCCGGGCACATCGTGCCGGGCATCGACTTTTCCAATGACCCGTTGCTGCAAGGGCGGCTGTTTTCCTACACCGATACGCAGATCAGCCGACTTGGTGGGCCGAATTTTCATGAGCTGCCGATCAACCGGGCGATCACGCCGGTACACAACGGCCAGCGCGATGCGATGCACCGCACCACCATCGACAAGGGGCGTGCGTCCTACGAGCCGAACTCCATCGACGGCGGCTGGCCGAAGGAAACCCTGCCCGGCCCGGAAGATGGCGGCTTCGAAAGTTACCCAGAGCGCATCGACGCCTACAAGATCCGCCAACGCAGCGATTCGTTCGCCGACCATTTCTCCCAGGCACGGCTGTTCTACAAGAGCATGAGCGCTCATGAGCAGGAGCACATCATTGCTGCCTACAGCTTCGAGCTGGGCAAGGTGGAGCGTGAGTTCATCCGGGCGCGGCAGGTCAATGAGATCCTCGCCAATATCGACCTGGAATTGGCTGCGCGTGTGGCGAAAAACCTCGGGTTGCCGGCGCCCACCGCTGGCACCGTCGATGTGCCAACGCCATCGCTGCAGCAGTCACCGGCCTTGAGTCAGGCGAACCTGCTGTCCGGCGACATCAAGACGCGAAAAGTGGCGGTGTTGGTGGCTAACGGTGTCGATGGGGCGATCATTGATGCGCTCAAGAAGGCCCTGAAGGCCGAGGGCGCCCACGCCAAAGTGCTGGGGCCGACCTCCGC
Source organism: Pseudomonas sp. CFII68 (assembly GCF_000416195.1). Taxonomy (NCBI): domain Bacteria; kingdom Pseudomonadati; phylum Pseudomonadota; class Gammaproteobacteria; order Pseudomonadales; family Pseudomonadaceae; genus Pseudomonas; species Pseudomonas sp. CFII68. The sequence continues at coordinate 45,885 of NZ_ATLN01000030.1, read as the reverse complement.
ACCGGTGACCACGGCCGATGGGAAAACGCTGGCGGTGGATGCGTCCATGGAAGGGTTGCCGTCGATTGCCTTTGACGCGGTGTTCGTGCCGGGTGGGGCGGAGTTGATCAAGGTCTTGAGTCGCGACGGCGTGGCGTTGCATTACGTGCTGGAGGCCTACAAGCATCTGAAAGCCATTGGGCTTCATGGTGAGGCCCGGCAGTTGTTGGTGGAGTTGAAGCTGGAGGTGGATGCGGGGTTGATCGAAGATGCGGATGCGAGCGGTTTTTCGCGGTTTTTTGCGGCGATTGCTCAGCATCGGGTTTGGGCGCGGGAGCCGAAGGCCAAGGCGGTTCCGGCCTAAAGAGATTTGTTGTCTGGTAGGGCGCTATCGCGGGCAAGCCTTGCTCCCACAGATCAGCTCCACAGCATCAACTCTCACAGGTGTTAGCTCTCACAGGGTCAATTCTCACAGGGTCAGATCTCACAGAGAACACATTGACCTATGGGAATTGCCCTGTGGGAGCAAGGCTTGCCCGCGATGCTTTTAGGGTTTGCGAGGTGTCAGCACGACCTGCGCCGACACACTGCGCAAAATCTGCTTCTGCAGTTTCAAATCAAACCCCGGATCAAGTTTCTTGACCCGCTTGCTCAGCAACGTCGCCAACCACGGATAATCATCAGTACGCGGCGCCTGGATGCTGACGTCACACTGATAATTCACCACGTCGGCGGCGATGGCATCCAGTTGTCGACGCATTTGCTGTATATCGGCGAGGTTGAGCGCAACCGTGGTGCTGGGGGCGCTCGGGTCGATCACTTTGGCGACCGGTTTGGCTTCGGCGGCCTTGAGGTCGGCCTCGGCTTTTTCCAGGTCGGCCTTGCGCGCTTCGGCAATGGCGCTGTTGACCTCGCCAGTGAGGGCCGGGGCCTTGGGCATCAACGCTCGGGCACGGCTCAGGGCGGTGGCGGCGGCGTTTACATCGCCTTTTTGCAGGTCGATCTGGCTGCGGCGCAAATACGCCTCGGCCAGTTGCCGCTGATAGGGTTCCAGAGACCGGTCTTCGGGCGACTGGGCTTGCAAGGCGGCCAACTGGTCTTCGGCGGTGGCCAGCTCATTGCTGGCAAGGCTTTGCTCGAGCTGCGCGATGGCCGGGCCCCGCGTATCGGGGGCCTGGATGACCGGCGGTGTACTCTGGCAGGCGCCCAGCAGCAGGGAAAATGCGACAAGGAGCAGATAACGGGAGGCGAACGGCTTCATTCCTGCGACTCTCTATTTGCGCAAAAAGCGAGCAAGTCTACACCCCTCGACGAGGCAGGACAAAACTCAGCAGAAACAGCGCGGCGGCGCTGACCACGATCGACGGGCCGGCCGGGGTGTCCTTGAACCAGGAAAGAGCCAGGCCGCCACACACTGCGAGCATGCCCAGCAGGCTCGCGCCCAGGGCCATCTGCTCGGGTGAGCGGGCGTGACGCTGTGCCGCAGCCGCCGGGATGATCAGCAATGAAGTAATCAGCAACACCCCGACGATTTTCATCGCCACCGCGATGACCACCGCAATCAGCAGCATCAGCGCCAGGCGCAAGCCCAGCACGGGCAGGCCTTCGACCCGGGCCAGTTCCTCGTGCACGGTGACGGCCAGCAAGGGCCGCCAGAGCGCCACCAGCAACAGCAGCACCGCGGCGCTACCGCCGAGGATCCACGACAGGTCCGTCGGGCTGATCGCCAACAGGTCGCCGAACAGATAGGCCATCAGGTCAATCCGCACGTCATGCATGAAGCTTAGTACCACCAGCCCGAGGGACAGGGTGCTCGGCGCCAAAATACCCAGCAGCGTGTCGGACGCCAGCGGTTGGCGGTGTTGCAAGGTCACCAGCACCACCGCCAGCAACAGGCAGCCAACGGTCACCGCCACCGCCGGGCTGACGTCCAGCAGAAACCCCAAGGCCACGCCGAGCAACGCTGCGTGGGACAAGGTGTCGCCGAAATAGGCCATGCGCCGCCAGACCACGAACGAACCCAGGGGACCGGCTACCAAGGCGAGTGCCAAGCCTGCGAGCAGGGCGTACAACAGAAAATCAGCCATGCTTGCAGCCATCTCCATGAACATGATTGGAAGCAGAAGGGGCGCTGACCACCGAACCATGCAGGTCATGGGCGTGGTCATGGTGGTGGTGATAAATCGCCAGGCTTTGTGCGTTTTTTCCGAACAACTCGACGAAAGCCGGATCGCCACTGACCTGCTCGGGATGCCCGGAACAGCAGACGTGGCGATTGAGGCAGACCACCTGGTCGGTGGTGCTCATTACCAGGTGCAAGTCGTGGGAGACCATCAGCACGCCGCAGCCGTGGCGGTCGCGCAGGCGCGTGATCAGGCTGTACAGCTCGGCCTGCCCCGCCACGTCGACCCCTTGCACCGGCTCGTCGAGCACCAGCAGCTCAGGCTCACGCAGCAGGGCGCGAGCCAGCAATACGCGCTGCATCTCGCCCCCGGACACGCTTTGCACCGGGCTGTCGATCACCTGTTCGGCGCCGACTTCCTTGAGCGCGGCCAAGGCGCGTGCGCGGTCCACGCCTGGCACCAGGCGCAGGAAGCGCAGCACCGACAGCGGCAGCGTTGGGTCTACGTGGAGTTTTTGCGGCATGTAGCCGACGCGCAACCTGGGCTTGCGCCAGACGCTGCCGCTGTCGGGCTTGAGCAAACCCAGCACGGCGCGCACCAGGGTGGTCTTGCCGGCGCCGTTGGGGCCGATCAAGGTCACGATCTGCCCCGGCTCGACGCTCAGGTGGATGTTGTCCAGCACGCTCTGCCCGGCGAACGTCACGGCCACCTGTTCGAGGCGGATCAACGCATTGCTCATCAGGCCCCCTGGCAGCCGGAGCAGAGACCGACCACTTCGACGGTCTGGGTGTCGACCACGAAGCCGACGTCTTTGGCGCTGGCGATGATGGCATCGCTGATGGACTTCTGTTCCAGCTCGATGGCGGCGTGGCATTCGCGGCAGATCAGGAACTGGCCTTGGTGGGCGTGCTCCGGGTGGTTGCAGCCGACGAAGGCGTTCAGCGACGAAATGCGATGCACCAGGCCGTTTTCCAAGAGGAAATCCAGCGCCCGGTAGACCGTTGGCGGCGCGGCACGGCGGCCGTCCTGCTCGCTGAGCACCGCGAGGATGTCGTAGGCGCCCAGTGGCTTGTGGCTTTGCCAGACCAATTCCAGCACGCGCCGACGCAGGGCGGTCAGGCGCAACCCTTGGCGCGCGCAGATGGCGTCGGCCTCGGACAGCGCGCTGTGCACGCAGTGGGAGTGATCGTGAGGACGACTGGCAAGGGGGGTAATAGGCATGGGCAGCGACGAGTTTAGTGAGAGACGTTATTATGTTACCCGTTCTCGCCTCTACGAGTGGTCATCGTGTCCCGATTTTTTTCGCTCTTTGTCGCTTTTGTCGCAAGTTTTCTACTGATCAGCTCGGCCCAGGCCGACGTCAAGGTGCTCACCAGCATCAAACCGTTGCAACTGATTGCCGCCGCCGTGCAGGACGGCGTGGCCGTTCCAGAGGTGTTGCTGCCGCCAGGGGCTTCGCCGCATCACTATGCATTGCGGCCATCGGATGTACGCAAGGTGCAGTCGGTGGACCTGCTGTATTGGATCGGCCCCGATATGGAAGGCTTTCTGCCGCGGGTGCTCAACGGTCGCAAGCAGCCCTCCGTCGCCATCCAGGATTTGCCCGGGCTCAAGTTGCGTCACTTCGCCCAGGACAGCGCGTCCCACGAAGATGATGACCATGACGCCGATGAACACGATCACGACCATCGCCCCGGCACCGTGGATGCCCACCTGTGGCTCTCGCCGCTCAATGCGCGGGTGATCGCCGCCAAGATGGCGGCTGACCTGAGCGCGGCGGATCCGGCCAACGCGGCCCGCTATCAAAGCAACCTCAAGGGTTTCAACCAGCGTCTCGATGCCTTGGACGCACGCCTCAAGGCGCGTCTGGCCGGGGTCGCAGGCAAGCCGTATTTTGTGTTCCACGAAGCGTTCGACTATTTCGAAGACCACTACGGCCTCAAGCACGCCGGGGTGTTCGCCGTGGCCGCCGAAGTCCAGCCCGGTGCCCAGCATGTGGCGGCGATGCGCACGCGCTTGCAGGCGGTGGGCAAGACCTGCGTCTTCAGCGAACCGCCCCTGCGCCCGCGCCTGGCCGAAACCCTGGTGGCCGGGTTGCCGGTGAAGCTGGCGGAGCTCGATGCGCTGGGCGGTTATACCCCGGCGACGGCGCAGGGGTATGAGCAGTTGTTGGAGAAATTGGGCAATGATCTGGCGGGGTGCCTGGAGTCGCTATAGCCCTGTGGGAGCAAAGCTTGCTCGCGACATAGGTGGCTCGATTTCTGAAAGATTTCATCGCCTTCATCGCGGGCAAGCCTTGCTCCCACAGGAAAAGTCGCTTACTGCTGTGGGAGCAAGGCTTGCCCGCGATGCTGTTTAGAGGGCGAAAGGCAACACTGTGTGAACCGTCTGCCGCTGCGCCAAGCGCTGCTGGAACTCCATCGGATCGTGGATCAACACATCCTGCCCGGCAAAGGATTCAGCGGCGATCAACCGCGACAGCCAGAACCGCACGCACGCCACGCGCAGCATGGTCGGCCACAGTTGCGCCTCAGCGGCGGTAAACGGTCGCAGTGCCGCATAGGCACCCAACAGCGCCCGCGCCCTGGCGCCATCGAGCACGCCGTCGTCGTCCGAGCACCAGTCGTTCAGGGCAATGGCGACGTCATACAACATCGGCCCGGAGCAGGCGTTGTAGAAGTCGATCAGCCCGGTCAGGTGCGTGCCTTCGAACATCGCATTGTCGCGGAACAGATCGGCATGGATGTTGGCGCGCGGCAGCGCCAGGATGCCGACCTTCTGCAACGAGATTTCATCCAGCGCCGCCTCGAGCAGCCGACGCGGCTCGGCGTCGAGGTGCGAAAGCAGCTGGGCGCCCTCCTCCTGCATCCAGTCCAGGCCGCGATCGGTCTTGCGCTTGATCATGTTGTCGCGGGTTGCCAGGTGCAGATGCGCCAGCAACTCGCCGACCTGGGCGCAGTGCTGGGCGTTGGCCTGCTTGATGTGCTTGCCGGCCAGGCGCGGTTGCAACAGCGCCGGCTTGCCCGCCAGTTCCCGCAGCGCGACGCCGTCGGTGGTGCGCAAGGCGTAAGGCACCGGCAGGTCGGCGTCATGCAGCACGTCCAGCAGTTCGATGAAGAACGGCATTTCCTGGACCGGACCGCGCTCGACCAGGGTCAGGACGAATTCGCCCTGCTCCAGGCTGATAAAGAAATTGGTGTTTTCGCTGCCGGCGGCGATCCCCTGGAAATCAAGCAGGCGGCCAAGCCCATAAGGGGCGAGAAAGGTTTCCAGCTCGGGCCGAGCCAGGGGCGTGAACACAGACATGGTTAAAACTGCCAGTACGGGCGCCCTTCAGCGGGCGCCGGTTGAAGTGCAGAGCGGTATTACCACTCAAAGATTTTCCACGAAGGGATCAGCATATCCGGCTGGTCCGAGCGGATGAAGTTTGCATCGGTACCGTCGGCACGCACCAGGAAATAAGGCTTGCCATTCTTGGGCGTGACCTTGATCGCGTACAAAAATCCGTTTTGCCGATACTCCTGAATGGTTTTATCGCCTTCGGTGCGGATGGTGACGTCCGGGTCTGCCGAAGGTGCGTCGTCCGCCGCCATGACGGCCAGCGGGGTGATTGCAAACAAGCCAGCCAGTAACAGGCGATTGAGTGTACGCATGATAACCTTGTCCCTTTGTCGTCAACGGTCCCGCTATTCTAGCCCCGGACCCGCCGAAAAGGTTGATCCTGCTCATGAGCCAAGCTCCCCTCGTCCTGGTGGACGGTTCTTCTTATCTGTACCGCGCCTTTCATGCGCTGCCACCGCTGACCACGTCCAAGGGCCTGCCGACCGGTGCGGTCAAGGGCGTGCTGAACATGCTCAAGAGCCTGCGCAAGCAGTATCCGGACAGTCCGTTCGCCGTGGTCTTCGACGCCAAGGGTGGGACGTTTCGCGATGAGCTGTACGCCGAATACAAGGCCAACCGCCCGAGCATGCCCGACGACATGCGCGTGCAGATCGAGCCGCTGCATGCCAGCGTCAAGGCCCTGGGGTTCCCGCTGCTGTGCGTGGACAACGTCGAAGCCGATGACGTGATCGGCACCCTGGCCCGCAGCAGCGCGGCGGCCGACCGCCCGGTGGTGATCTCCACCGGCGACAAGGACATGGCGCAGTTGGTCGACGGGCACATTACCTTGGTCAATACCATGACCGGTAGCGCCCTGGACGTGGCTGGCGTGAAGGAGAAGTTTGGCGTCGCTCCCGAGCAGATCATCGATTACCTGGCATTGATGGGCGATTCGTCCGACAACATCCCAGGCGTTCCGGGTATCGGACCGAAGACCGCTTCCGGCCTGCTGGTGGGCGTCAATGGCGGCCTGACCGAGCTGTATGCGCAACTGGACATCGTCGCCACCTTGCCGATCCGTGGCGCCAAGACCCTGGCCGCCAAGCTCGAAGAGCACAAGGAGATGGCGTTGCTTTCCTACGAACTGGCGACCATCAAGACCGACGTACCGTTGGATGTCGGCCTCGACGACCTGCAAATGGGCACGCCGGATCACGAGAAACTCGCCGAGCTGTACACGCTGCTGGAGTTCAAGAGCTGGTTCGAAGACAACCAGCGGGACGCCAAGCGTGCCGGCCAGGAGATCGTCGACGTTGCCGAAGAACAGCCCGGCGCTGCCGAGGCCAAGTACGAAGTCATCCTCGATCAGGCGCGCTTCGACGCGTGGCTGGCCAAACTGGACAAAGCACCGCTGTTTGCCTTCGTCACCGAAACCAATGGCGGCGATGCCCAGCATTCGCAACTCGTCGGCTTGTCGTTCGCCGTGGCTCCTTTCGAGGCGGCCTACATCCCGCTGACCCATTCCTACATGGGCGTGCCGGAGCAACTGGACCGCGACACAGTGCTCAAGGCACTCAAGCCGCTGCTGGAAAACCCGAACAAGCTCAAGGTCGGCCAGCACGCCAAGTTCGAAACCAACATCCTGGCCAACTGCGCCATTGGTGGCGATCAGAACAACGGCATCCTGGTCCAGGGCGTCGCCTTTGACACCATGCTTGAATCCTACGTGCTGGACTCCACCGCGACCCGCCACGACATGGACAGCCTGGCGCTCAAGTACCTGGGCCAGAGCAAGACCGATTTCCAGGACATCGCGGGCAAAGGGGTCAAGCAGCTGACCTTCGACCAGATCTCCCTGGAACTGGCCGGCCCTTACGCCGCCGAAGACGCCGACGTGACCTTCCGCCTGCATCAGGCCTTGCAGGAAAAGCTGGCCGCCACGCCAAGCCTGGGCACGGTGCTCAACGACATCGAAATGCCGCTGATGCCGGTCCTGGCGCGCATCGAGCGCCAGGGTGCGCTGGTCGATGCCAACCTGCTGGGCGTACAAAGTGTCGAATTGGGCGAGAAACTGGTGGCGCTGGAGCGTGAGGCGTTTGCCATCGCCGGCGAGGAATTCAACCTGGGCTCGCCGAAGCAATTGGGCGTGATCCTGTACGAAAAGCTCGGCTTGCCGGTGCTCAGCAAAACCGCCAAGGGCCAGGCGTCTACCGCCGAAGCGGTGCTCGCCGAGCTGGCGGAGCAGGATTACCCGCTGCCCAAGGTGCTGATGCAGTACCGCTCGCTGAGCAAGCTCAAGAGCACCTACACCGATCGCCTGCCGGAGCAGATCAACAGCCGCACGGGCCGCGTCCATACCAATTATCAGCAAGCCGTCGCCGCGACCGGGCGCCTGTCGTCCATCGACCCGAACCTGCAGAACATTCCGATCCGCACGGCCGAAGGCCGACGCATCCGCCAGGCGTTTGTCGCGCCGAAAGGCTACAAGCTACTGGCGGCGGACTACTCGCAGATCGAACTGCGGATCATGGCGCACCTGGCCAAGGACGAAGGCCTGCTCTATGCGTTTCGCCATAACTTGGACGTGCACCGGGCCACCGCGGCCGAGGTTTTCGGCGTTGAGCTGGAAGCCGTCACCCTGGACCAGCGCCGCAGCGCCAAGGCGATCAACTTCGGTTTGATCTACGGCATGAGCGCGTTCGGCCTGGCCAAGCAGATCGGCGTCGATCGCAAACAGTCCCAGGCTTATATCGACCGCTACTTCGCCCGCTACCCGGGTGTGCTGGCGTACATGGAGCGCACCCGCGCCCAGGCGGCCGAGCAAGGTTTTGTCGAAACCATTTTCGGTCGCCGGCTGTACCTGCCGGACATCAACGCGAAAAACCCGGCCCTGCGCAAAGGCGCCGAGCGCACCGCCATCAACGCGCCGATGCAGGGCACGGCGGCCGACATCATCAAGAAAGCCATGGTCGCCGTGGACCGCTGGCTGACGGCGTCCGGGCTGGATGCGAAGGTCATCCTGCAGGTACACGACGAACTGGTGCTGGAAGTACGTGAAGACCTGGTCGACCAGGTACGCGAGGAAATCCGCCAGCACATGAGCGCCGCCGCCACCCTGGACGTGCCGCTGCTGGTGGAAGTGGGCGTGGGCAACAACTGGGACGAGGCGCACTGATCCTTGCCGGAGAATTGAGCGGACTCTGTGGCGAGGGGATTTATCCCCGCTGGGCTGCGAAGCAGCCCTGAAGCCTGTCACCGCGGTGTATCAGATTGATGCGATCAGCTTTTTGGGGGCTGCTTCGCAGCCCAGCGGGGATAAATCCCCTCGCCACATTGATCACCGCGAATTCATGAGCGGCGTCATTAGCTCTGAAGATTCCTACGGTTATTTCCAAAAATAATCTGAACTAAACCCATGAATTGCCACTCAGAGATTTTGAATGGCTGGTGAAGCCCTTCAATGCTCCTATGTTGTGTTAAGTGTTGGCAGATATCTGGACCCCGCCCTAGCGGTCCGGAACTTGGACCCCGAACTTCCCCCTCCCCATAAGAAGTCCGGGGTTTTTTTTGCCTGCGATTTGGCTTACTCGGCCTCTTCGCTGCCCTTGTCCGCCAATTCCATCCAGTCGGCCAGCACCGTGTAGGCTTCTTCCAGGCCCATGCGCTTGGGCGCGGAGAACAGCTGGATGGTGATCGCGTCGCCCCAGCCTTTGCGAATTTCCGACTGCACTTTGAGCAGGGTATTTTTGGCCGCGCCGTAGGTGAGCTTGTCGGCCTTGGTCAACAGGATGTGCATCGGCATGCCGCTGGCGACCGCCCAATCGAGCATCAACAGGTCGAAGTCGGTCATCGGATGGCGGATGTCCATCATCAGGATCAGGCCTTTCAAACTCTCGCGGCTGCCCAGGTAGGCTTCCAAGTGGCGTTGCCAGTGTTGCTTGAGCGGGATCGGTACCTTGGCGTAGCCGTAGCCGGGCAGGTCGACCAAACGCCGTTCATCGTCTAGCTTGAAGAAGTTCAAGAGCTGCGTGCGACCCGGGGTTTTCGAGGTGCGTGCCAGGCTCGCATGGGTCAAGGTGTTCAGCGCGCTGGATTTGCCGGCATTGGAGCGCCCGGCAAAAGCCACTTCGAAGCCTTCGTCGTCTGGGCATTGATCGACTTTGGCGGCGCTGAGCATGAAGGTGGACTGTTGGCACAGGCCGAGGATGGGGTTCTTCAGTTGCATGGGATTTCCGATGTGGGCGGCGTCGGGAATGGACGCGGCAAGCTGTGTCGTTTCCGTTTCAGTGACGCCAGTATATAATGCCGCAGATTTTGTGTGCGCTTTGTCCCAGCGTAGGATGAAGTTCACGGGAGCGACCGACCGAAATTGCGCATTAGAACGCAGCTCGTTCCCAACCCTGAAAAGGTCGTTTTATGACGAAATGGCTGCTAGCTGCCGGTGTCTTGATGCCGCTTTACAGTGCTCAGGCTACACAGGATCCGGAAGCTGTGTACAACCGTGTTTGTGGTGCCTGTCATTCCGGCCAACTCCCCATGGCGCCCCGCAAGGGTGATCAGGAAGCTTGGACGCCGAGGTTGGCGAAAGGTATGGAGACGCTGGTGCAACACGTGACCCAGGGTTTCAAGGCGATGCCGCCGCGTGGTTTGTGCATGGACTGCAGTGCCGAGGATTACCGAGCCATCATCCAGTGGATGAGCGAGTGAACCCGGTCCATAACTCTTTAACCCTTAGCCGTAGTTGGATTAGCTGATGAACAAACTGATCGTGAGTCTGCTGTTGACCTTGGGGATATCCGGCGTAGCCCACGCCGCTGGCGATGCCGCTGCCGGTCAGGCGAAGGCGGCCGTATGCGGAGCCTGCCACGGCCCGGATGGCAATAGCATGGCGCCCAACTTTCCGAAACTGGCGGGCCAGGGCGAGCGTTACCTGAACAAGCAACTGCAAGACATCAAGTCCGGCAAGCGCACGGTGCTGGAAATGACCGGCCTGCTGACCAACCTGAGCGATCAGGACCTGGCGGATATCTCGGCGTATTTCGCCAGCCAGAAAGGCAGCGTCGGCGCCGCCGATCCGAAACTCGTGGCCCGGGGTGAAGCGCTGTTCCGTGGGGGTGACCTGGCCAAGGGCCTGCCATCCTGCACCGGTTGCCATTCGCCTGACGGCAAGGGCAACGCCGCGGCCGGCTTCCCTCACCTGGGCGGCCAGCATGCCCAGTACGTCGGCAAGCAACTGACCGACTTCCGCAAGGAAGAAGGCGGCCGGACCAATGATGGCGACACCAAGCCGATGCAGAGCATCGCCAAGAAGCTGAGCGACGAAGATATCGCGGCAGTCTCGAGCTACATCCAGGGCCTGCACTAAGGCTGTTGGGCGGGCGTTGCAAGGGGATACACCGCTTGCAACGTTAACGCTCGATTAATCTGTCGATGCGAGCATCAAAAGGGTGGCTTTGGCCGCCCTTTTTTGTGGCCGCTGCCGTTACACTAGAGAACTTGAACCCGCCACGGCCTGTCTTAGAAACAGGTCTCGCGAGGCCCCCTCATTGTCCAGGAGTAAAGCATGCGTAATCTGATCATCAGCGCCGCGCTCGTCGCCGCCAGCCTGTTCGGCGTGACTGCCCAAGCGGCTGAAAAGCCAGCCGCACCCTATGTCGAATTGACCAACCCCGTTCCGGTGGCGGCGCCTGGCAAGATCGAAGTCGTGGAGCTGTTCTGGTACGGCTGCCCGCATTGCTACGCTTTCGAGCCGGTCATCAACCCATGGGTCGAGAAGCTGCCGTCTGACGTTAACTTCGTGCGCATCCCTGCCATGTTCGGTGGCCCATGGGACGCCCACGGCCAGATGTTCCTGACCCTCGAAGCCATGGGCGTCGAGCACAAGGTTCACGCGGCGGTATTCAACGCGATCCAGAAAGAAGGCAAGAAGCTGGTCAAGAAAGATGAGATGGCGGACTTCCTCGCCACCCAGGGCGTCGATAAGGACAAGTTCCTCGCCACCTTCGATTCCTTCGCCATCCAGGGCCAGATCAAGAAGGCCCGCGAGCTGGCGAAGAAATACGAAATCACGGGCGTACCGACCATGATCGTCAACGGCAAGTATCGCTTTGATATCGGTTCTGCCGGTGGCGCAAATGAAGCGCTGCAACTGGCCGACCAGCTGATCGCCAAAGAGCGAGCGGCCACCAAGGCTGCTGCCAACTAAGCGCGGCCTCCGCCCATGGCCCGCTGGAGCACCGAACGCATCGTTGGCCTGCATGAACCGCAGGTCAACGAGCATCATGTCACGTCCACGGGCCTGCCTGGCGATAGCCGCTTGCGGCTGCTCAGCTTCAATATCCAGGTGGGCATCAGCACCGAGCGCTACCGGCATTACCTGACCCGCGGCTGGCAACATTTGCTGCCGCACACCGGGCGTGCCGGTAACCTGCAGAAAATCGGCGACCTGCTCAAGGACTTCGACCTGGTGGCGCTGCAAGAGGCCGACGGCGGGAGCTTGCGCTCAGGCTACGTCAATCAGGTGGAACACCTGGCCCAATTGGGCGCCTTTCCCTACTGGTACCAGCAACTCAATCGCAACCTTGGACGCCTCGGCCAGCACAGCAATGGTGTGTTGAGTCGCTTGCGCCCGTGGGCGATCGAAGACCATCCGCTGCCCGGGCCGAAGGGCCGCGGGGCGATCCTCGCGCGTTTCGGCGAAGGTCCCGAGGCGCTGGTCGTGGTCATGATGCACCTGGCGCTCGGGGCGCGTACCCGGACGATGCAGCTGGCGTACATTCGCGAGTTGATCGGCGGCTACAAACACCAGGTGCTGATGGGCGACATGAACACCCATGCCAGCGATTTGCTGCAGACGTCGCCCCTGCGCGATCTCGGTCTGCTTGCGCCACAACTGGAAGCGACATTCCCCAGCTGGCGCCCCCAGCGCTGCCTGGACCATATCCTGTTGAGCCCGACCCTGACCCTCGAACGCGTCGAGGTGCTGGCCCAACCCATTTCCGATCACCTGCCGGTCGCGGTAGAAATTCGTTTGCCTGGTTCGCTCACGGCCGATGCATTCCCCGCGCTGAGTCCTGCCCCTCGCGGATCCGATGAATGAGCGACGACGCCGAACGCTGGAGAGAGAAGTACCTCAAGAGTATCGAACAGCAGGAAAAGCTTGAGCGCCGTTGGGAAGCTCGGCTCGACTTGCTGCGTCGTGGCCTGGTGCGCAGCACCCTGGCCGCTGAGGGCACTGACAGGGCTGTCGATCAATGCATGAAAGAGATGCGCGAGGTGGTGCGCACCGATGACATGGATGCCGGCCTCGCCGCCCTGCTGCCGCGCCTGGAGAAAGCCGTCCTCGATTCCGAGCAGCGCCGCGAGACGCGGGTCGAGCAGACGAGCGCCGCGTTGACGGCCCTGGTTGCCCAGTTGCAGAGCCTGCCGCTGCCCAAGGAAGTCAGCCGGCCGCTGAAGAAGTTTGCCAAGCAAGTGGAGGATCGGGCCAGCCAGGCCCGGGAGATTCCGCTACTGCTCAGCGAATTGAGCGGCTTGCAAGGCAAGGCACTCAATGCCCTGGATGCCCCTGTCGAACCGAGTCGCCCCGGCCTGCTGCAACGGCTGTTTGGCGGCCAAGGCCATGAGGACGCGACGCCCCAGCCCCACGAGCCTGCCCAGGCCGGCGTGGCGCCTGCTTCAGAAACGGCCCTGCCCCTAGCCGTGGCGCCGGCAACGGACGCAAAATCTGTCGCACCAGCACCAGCACCAGCACCAGCACCAGCACCAGCACCAGCACCAGCACCAGCACCGCAGCCATCGGTCGCGGAGCAAGCACCCACGTTGGAGATGACGCCCGAACCGGTTGCCATGACTGCGCCGAAGATCGAGCCAGACCCGACGCCCGCTCCAACACCTGTAGCCGAAGTGGTTCAACCGATCAGCGAACCGGACGAAGCCACCGAGCCCACGCCGCTGCAAGCCTTGGTCGCGGACGAACCCCCGGTAGCGGCACCCCCGCTCGAGAATCCCGACGAACTGATGCCCGAGGAGCCTGCACAGGCCCTGCCCGATCCCTCGCTGCCCCCAGCGGAGCCCGCCGAGCCTCTGGAAGCCATCGATGGGGCTGACGCCCAGTACGCCCTGCCCGACTCGCCGGAGCCGTCGTACAGCTCGGTCGCCAAGCATATCGAAGACACGTTGTTGGGCCTGTTGGGCGACCTGACCTTGCCCGAGCGCCATCGGCCACAAGCCGAAGCCATGCGTGAGCGGTTGCGAAATGGCTTGAACTGGTACGAATTGCTGCCGATCCTCGATGATCTTGCGGTATTGATGTTGGCCATCACCGACACCGGCCAGCATGAGTTCGAAGCGTACCTGCAGCGCCTCAACGATCGGCTTGAGTCATTCCAGAGCAGCCTGCAGGCCGCCAGTGAAGACCACGCGGATAACCTGTCGGCTTCCCGGGAAATGGACACCCAGATTCGCGAACAGGTGGACGGCCTGCAAAGCAGCGTGCAACAAGCCGATGACCTGGAAGGCCTCAAGCAGGTGCTCGAGAATCATCTCGAAGGCTTGCTCGGCACGATGGACCAGCACCGCCAGCAACGTGATCAACGCGAGCAGGAAGTCTCGGCTCGCCTGAAAAGCCTGGCCGATCGCGTCGCGCTGATGGAGCAGGACGCCCAGGTCGTGCGGGAGAACCTCGAGGAGCAGCGGCAAAAAGCGTTGGTCGATCCGCTCACCGGGCTGCCGAACCGCGCCGCCTGGTCCGAACGTCTCGAGCATGAAGTCGTCCAGTGGCAACGGCACGGCAACAGCATGCTGCTGGCCATGCTCGATCTCGATCATTTCAAGCGCATCAATGATAACTACGGCCATCTGGCCGGTGACCGGGTGTTGAAACTGATCGCCTCGGTCCTGCGTAAACGCCTGCGTGGCGGCGATTTCATTGCGCGTTTTGGTGGCGAGGAATTTATCCTGTTGGTGCCCAATACGCCCCTGGCTGCCGGCGCCAAGCTGGCCGAAGCGCTGCGCCTGGCCGTTGAAGCCTGTCCGTTCCATTTCAAGGGCGAGCCGGTGACGGTGACGGTATCCATTGGCCTGACGGCCTTCAAGCCGGGCGAACACAGCGATTCGGTGCTTAAAAGAGCCGATCAGGCGCTTTACCGCGCGAAAAATGCCGGGCGTAACCGCATAGAATTGGGCTGAGGGGCTAATTGTTCCAATTTGTTTAATATCGCCGCGCGCACCGGATCATCGCGAGGCGATACGTTACACTGTTGCATTACTTCCAGCGTGTAATGCCTTCCGCCATGAAATTTTTTTCGCTCATTGCTGCTTTATTTATCCTGGCCGGCTGCACCAGCGGCCCGCGGCTCGACACCAGCCACCCTTCGGTCAACCATGACAACCGCATCCAATTCGTGGTGGTGCATTACACCTCGGCTTCCCAGGAACGCTCACTGGCCCTGCTGACCCATGGCGAAGTCAGTGCCCATTACCTGATCGGCGATGATAAAGACGCGACCATCTATAAGCTGGTGGATGAAGGTCGACGTGCCTGGCACGCCGGGGAAAGTGAATGGGAAGGCCGGACCTGGCTCAATTCCAGTTCGATCGGCATCGAAATCGTCAATCCGGGGTTTGTCGACACGCCCACCGGGCGCCTCTGGTACCCCTACAGCGAAGCCCAGGTCCAGGCCTTGACCGTCTTGCTCAAGGACATCATCCAGCGCAACGGGATCAACCCGCGCAGCATCATCGGCCACAGCGACATCGCGCCCCTGCGCAAGCTCGATCCGGGCCCGCTGTTCCCCTGGAAGCGCCTGGCACAAGCTGGCTTGGGGGTGTGGCCGGATGAGCAGGCCGTCGCCCGCCAGCAGGCCGTCTTCGCGCCACAGCTGCCACCTGCCAGTTGGTTCCAGGCCGAGCTGGCCCGCCTCGGTTACCCGACGCCCCAGACCGGCGAATGGGACGTGGCCACCCAGCATGTGCTGGCCGCCTTCCAGATGCACTACCGGCCGACCCGCTTCGATGGCACGCCGGACGCGCAAAGCGCGGCGATCCTGCAGGTGCTCAACCAGACAAAATAATGACGCCCGTCCGACTAATCGGGCCAAATCCAAATCAGAAGCTATAACTCATTGGTAACTTTCGGATTACCCATGATGACGGCTGCCCGCGAAACCCTGCAGAGCTGGCTCCATCGCCCCCTTTTCCTGGCGATGATGGCGGCTGCCCTGAGTACCGTCCTGCTGCTGGCGGGGAGTCTGTTTGTGGTCGTGCAGCAGATCCAGCAGCGTGAAAGCGACCAGATGAATGCTCAGGGCGAGCGCTTCCTGCAACGGCTGGAACAGCTTTTCGGGCAATTGCGTGAAAGCCTCGACGACCTGCAAAACCAGCCGCTGCGCGGATGCGACGATGACATGATCGCGACCTTGCGCGAGGTCAGCTTCAATTACCGTTTCGTTTATGAAGCGGTGTATATCGATGGCAGTGGTGTCTGTTCCAATCGCCCGCGCCAGACTGGCTTGTCGGTGACCCGCCCGCCCGACCTCCGAGGGCCGACCTACAATTACTGGCTCAATACCACCACCGAACCCAACGAAGACCGCGCGGCGTTAATGCTGGGGCGCGGCAATTTTCGAGTCGCCACCTCCCGCGGGCATTTGGCCGACGTGGTCGATCTGCCCCCGGGCAGCAGCCTGCTGGTGGTCCTGGACCACGGTGAACGAGCCATTCCCGTGTTGGGCACGGATCAACATTGGCCGCCCGCGGAGCCTTGGCCACCGAAAAGCCAGAATGCCCTGCAAGTGACGCCGACCCGGCTGATCTATCGGATGCCCACCGACAGCCCGGAATATCAACTGGTGCTGATCGCTCGGCGCAACGTTTTTGATATTCCGGCCAATGCCTGGTGGATGCTGCCCGTCAGCCTGGTGCTGGGCCTGGGGATTGGTTTCCAGGTGTTTCTGCTGGCGCGCCACCGCCAGTCCATGGATGCCGAACTGCACGGGGCCATCCGGCGCGGTGAGTTGCAGGTGCTGTACCAGCCGATTTTCGACTTGAGCAGCCGCAACTGCGTCGGTGCCGAAGCCTTGCTGCGCTGGCGACGACCGGACGGCACCCTGACCAGCCCGGACCTGTTTATCCCGATGGCCGAGAACACCGGGCAGATCCGCCAGATCACCGATTTCGTGCTGCAGCGGCTGTTCGATCAATTGGGCCAACTGTTGCGGGCCAATCCACAGTTGTACATCTCGGTAAACCTGGCGGCCTGCGATGTGATGGTGCCGCGTATTGGCGAAGTGATCGCCCGCCTGCTGGCGCTGCATCGGGTGTCGGCGCACCAGATTGCCTTCGAAGTGACCGAGCGTGGGTTGGTCGATGTGTTGGTCGCCCGGGATAACCTGCAATCGCTGCGCGACGTCGGGCATCAGGTGTTGATCGACGATTTCGGCACCGGTTATTGCAGCCTGGCCTACCTGCAAACCCTGCCGGTGGACTGCCTGAAAATCGACAAGGCCTTCATCGATGCCTTGGGCCACGATGCCGCCAGCAGCGGCGTGGCCCCGCACATCATTCGCATGGCCCACGCCCTGCAACTCAAGGTGATCGCCGAAGGCATCGAGCATGAAGCCCAGGCTTCCTATTTGAGCAGCGAAGGGGTGAAGTTCGGCCAGGGCTGGCTGTTCGCCCATGCCCTCAGCGCGGTGCAGCTCATTGAATTGATTACCCGTGGTCGGCGCCTGCGTGGACGCCGCCTCGATGACGAAGCCTGAGTCCGCTCAGGCCGTGAGCTCAGACCGCCAGCGCCATGTAGAACTGCGTGCCCTGCCCCGGCCTTGAATAAACGCCCATGCGCCCGCCGTGGAGCTGGACGATCTCCTTGCACAGCGCCAGGCCGAGGCCGGCGCCCCCTTTCTTGCGTCCGACCTGGACGAAAGGTTCGAAGATCCGTCCCTGCTGGCCGTAGGCAATGCCTTCACCGTTGTCTTCGACGCTGATGATCACCCGCTCGCCATGGCGCCGGGCCTGCAGGCGAATTTGGCCGTTTTCGCCGGTGTGACGCATGGCGTTGTCGATCAGGTTATCGAGCACGCGATCCAGTTGCGCAGCGTCGGCATGCAGTCGCGGGAGCGGGCCCTGGACCGCCACGAGCAGCTCGATACCCTTGGCTTGGGCCTGTTCGGCGAACCGCAGCCGGGCCGCTTCCAATAGCTCGTCGATGGAGCAAGGTGCCAGGGTCAGCTTCTGCAGGCCGTTCTGGTAGCGAGAGAAGTTCAGCAAGTCATTGATGAGCTGCATCAGCCGCTGCATTTCTTCGGTGACGGTGTTGAGCAGGTCGGCCTCGCGCGACTCCTCTGGAAAATGCAGGCGCTCCTGCAACAGGCCGAACGCCATGTGCATGCCCGTCACGGGCGTGCGCAGTTCATGGGAGGCACGCAAGACGAACTCGCTGCGCACCCGTTCGAAGGCGCGTTGTTCGGTCACGTCATGCAGCACCATGACCGCGCCGAGGATGTGGCCCTGGGTATGGCTGACTGGTGTGAGACTGTAGGTTAGCACCCGCGACTCGCCGTCGACTTCGATGCTCAGGTCTTCCGGCGCGCGCTCCAGGCTTCCACCGCGCAGGACCAGGTGCAATTCTTCATCCAGTTCAAGGCGCCCCAGCGCCTCGCCCAGTCCTTGCCCGAGGCGTTCCTCATCCCAGCCCAATTGACGCTGGGCCACCGGGTTGAGGTGCTCCAGCTGGCCTTGGCGGTCGATCATCAGCAAGCCGTCGTCGATGCTGTCGAGCACCGCTTGCAAACGTTGCTGGCCGGCGAGCAGCTCATCGACGTTGGTGGCCTGATGCTCACGCAGGGCCTCGGCCATGACCCCGAAACGACGGGTCAGGAGATTCAACTCAGCGGCCGAGGAAACGGGGAGCGTGACCTCGAAATTGCCTTGGCCAATGTCGTCCGCCGCTGCAGCCAGTGCCTCGATCGGCGCGCCGAAACGCTGGGCAATGCCATGGGCCGTGATAAACCCGATGATCAGCACCGCAAACCCCACCAACCCCAGCAGTCCGGAAATCCACATCGCGCGCTCACGGGTGCGGTCCTGGGTTTCACTGATGTTGGTCAGGGCCTGGCGATAACCTTCGATCAGTCCATTGCGCAGCACGTTGAATTTTTCGGTGAGGTCCTTGATGTTCGTGAGCTGGCTCGGCTGCTGGCGAGACGCGGTGAAGGCCTCAAGAAACTCCATGTAGTCGGCCTTGGCCCTGCTGAAGCTGACTGCCGCATCGTCCAGCCCCCGTTCGTGAGCGATGCCCTCGTCGATCAGCGCCAGGTATTGCTGCTTGGAGGCCTCCAGCGCCGCCAGGTCGGGCTTGTCGTCGAGCATGATCATCAACTGATCGCCGAGGGTCTGGCGCAGCTTGAGGCCCAGGTCCAGCAGGATGAAGTTGTCGCGTACCGATTGTTCCTGGGTATTGGCCATCTGCATCACGCTGACCAGGCCAAGCACCAATCCCAGCAAGGCCACGGTGATCAGGGCCGAGATGCTGAGAAACAGTCGTGTGCGCAGCTTCATCGCCAGTTTCATAAGGTGTCGCTCACAGGTTGTACTGCTTGCGTTTGCGATACAGCGTGGAAGCATCGATACCCAGGGTCTTGGCTGCCTGGTCGAGGGTGTCGGCCGTGGCCAGCACCGCGCCGATGTGGGCTTTTTCCAGTTCGTCGAGGCTCAGTGCGGCGCCGATGCGCGGCGCATTGTTGACCGGCTGCTCGGCCATGCCCAAGTGACTGATTTCGACTTTTTCCTGAGGGCAGATAATGCTGGCGCGCTCGACCACGTTGCGCAGTTCCCGGATGTTGCCCGGCCAGCGATAGCCTAGCAGCGCTTCGCGCGCTTCGTCGCTGAAGCCCCGGGCCGGGCGCGCGTATTCCTTGACGAAGCGGGCCAGGAAGCGGTCGGCCAGGGTCAGGATGTCTTCGGCGCGCTCACGCAGCGGCGGCAGGTGCAGGGTGATGACGTTCAGGCGATACAGCAGGTCTTCGCGAAAACGCCCGTCGCGCACCATGTCTTCGAGGTTGAGGTTGGTCGCGGCGAGAATCCGCACATCGGCGCGGCGGGTGACTGGGTCCCCTACCCGCTCGTATTCCTTGTCCTGGATGAAACGCAATAATTTTGGTTGCAACGTCAGGGGAAAATCGCCGATCTCGTCGAGAAACAGCGTGCCGCCGTCAGCCTGGTTGACGCGCCCCAACGTACTCTCGCTGGCGCCGGTGAAGGCCCCCCGGCTATGGCCGAACAATTCGCTTTCCATCAGTTCAGCGGTCAGTGACGGGCAATTGATGGTGACGCAGGATTTTTTCGCGCGTTTGCTCCAGGCATGGATCGCGCGGGCCAACTCGCCTTTACCGGTGCCGGACTCGCCGAGGATCAGGATGTTGGCATCGGTGCTGGCGACCTGGCGGGCGGTTTCCAGGACGACTTTCATCGCCGGGCTGTGGGAGTCGAGACCGTCCTTGGGCTTGCGCACCTCCCCTTCAAGGGCTTCTAGCCTTGCCGACAGTTGGCGTACTTCCAATTGCTTGGCGGTCGCCAGGCGCAATTGATCGGGGCTGCACGGCTTGACCAGGTAGTCGGCGGCCCCGGCCTGGATCGCGTCGACCGCGGTATCGACCGCCGAGTGGGCGGTGACGATGACCACGCGCATCCAGGGGGCCTGGATACGCATTTGCGCCAGCACATCCAGGCCGTTGTCTTCGCCCAGGCGCAGGTCGAGAAAACACAGGTCGAACACCTGGCGTTGCAGCAGTGCGTCGGCCTGTGCGGCGCTGTTGGCGGTAGCAACGCTATAGCCTTCGTCTTCCAGGCAGTATCGGAACGTACGCAGGATGGCGGACTCGTCGTCTACCAGCAGAATGCGGCCTTGATGCTCAGTGGCGGATTCCATTTTTCCTACGCTCCTTTAATGAATGATGTTGGTTAGTGTCAGAAAAATCGGGCAAGTTGCATGGTCGATTCTGAGGGGATATTACTCACCGAGAATGACCCTGTGGACGTGTGACTCCTAAAAGCCTGATTTGAGTTCCTTTTTTTATGAATCGTCTGGTTCAGACGGTTCGTATCGCTCATTCCGACAGCTGTGTCTGACAGCCAATTCAAAAACAATCTAACGTCTTTTCCGCCTGATTCGTGCAATACGCACGACCGGCGCTTGCGCCATCGTGCAGGATGCGCTCCCGGCACGTTGCATTTATTTACTAACTTATTGATTTTAAAGATTTTTACTTAACAAAAAATCCTGGCACGCAGGCTGCAATGCTCTGGTCAACGTGGCGTTCGCGCGCCTCAACCAGATCACCGCACCCGGGTGTGGAGGAATTCCAGGATGAATCGTCAAAGTGCCGCTCAATTGCGCCTCTCTTCCCTGCACATCCAGCAGGGCCTATGGGCTGCCTTGGCGCTGCTGGTCACCCTCGTAACGGGCCAGCAATGGTTGCTCTGGCACGAGCGTCAACAGCCAGAAGCGCCACAGGTGTCGATTCAGCGTGCTCCGCAAACCCATTTCAGCGCTGTCAGCAGCCTTGAAGAAGCGTCCGCTTCAATGCGCATGATGGATGTCGACCAGGCTCAGCCATTGAGCGCCATGCCGCGTGAAGAGCGCTGGGTGTTTTAACCCGATGAACCGGTCGTCCATTGCGCCGGAACCATCACCGCAAGACCTTCACTAAATAGAAAAGCGTAAGGAGAATCACCATGTTGAGCTGGGCAATTACCTTCCTGATCATTGCCATCATCGCCGCTGTACTGGGCTTCGGTGGTATCGCAGGCACCGCCACGGGCATCGCCAAGATTCTCTTTGTCGTGTTTCTGGTGATGTTCATTGCTTCCTTCTTCTTTGGCCGTCGTGGCCGAGGCTGACCATGAGCGTTTCATTTAAAGGACTGGCCGCCGCCCTGTTGCTGGGCGGCAGTGCCATGGCAATGGCTGCCAATGACGGACAGATGCGCGTCAACCAGTTGCTGGAGGCCGACCCGCAATACCGCGAGACCTGGCAGCACGTCGTTAAAAAAGAAGAGCGCCTGCCCGAATGGGTGATGAACCTGTCAGGCGATTCGCAGCAGATGAATGCTGTGGAGGAAGATGGCGACAAGTACCTGGTGGGACCGTTGTGCGAAACCCAGGCGACGTGTCGCAGCGCACGCCTGTTCGTCGCCTTCAGTTTCGACAAGGACGAGGCCTATGCCATGTTGGTGGAAGTCCCTGCGGGGCTGCCGGCCGACAAGTCCCCGACCCGTCATGCCAACTACCGGTTCCTCGGCAAGCCCGATGAAGGTATGCAGAAACTGTTAATGGAACAACTCAAGAAAGATCCGAACTGGTACTGATTCTGAAAAAGGGGAAAAGCAGCCCTGCTTTTCTCTGCTGCACAGCCCGAGGAGGGCCGGTGCATGACCAGGGGGCCGGGACGTTCTGACGGATGAGCGTCGGAGTGACCTACGGGCACAAGGGGTGCCTGCGAAAGGGCCGGGTCAGGTAAAAGCTGCGACGCAAGTTCGCAAAGCCATCACGGCTTGGCGAACTTGCGTAGAGCTTTATGTCGCCAGATACGCGCGCCAGAGCGGTTGGCTGATTGGGGCGCCGCAAGCCACCCGGCGATGCGGCATATTGTCTCCTCCCGCCGATTTATCCCCCTTTTCCTGACCGTATATCGGAGAATGCCGGCGCAATTTCTCCCATGGGCCGCGTCTCGATTCGCGGTTGTTTCATCGGTCCCCCACCGTTGCGAGAGAAAGCCCAGCTACGCTGAAATGGCCGTTTCACGGCACTTATGCCTGCATAAATGTCGTGTTCGAACGGCTTGGAAGGCGGGTTTCGTTTGCAAATCTTCATGCCGATTCGGCATAGGGTAGGCGTTTACGGCATTAGACGAGCCCCCCCTGCATCGCAATAGTTGCGCCTTTTTTTCGCCTGCCAGTAAGCCGCTAACGCGCTCGGGGTGACCTTATACGGGGGCAGGGGCGCGAATGTTTTTCGTCATCGACGATCTGTTCGCGCCACTGTCCGAGTCCAACTGAAGTAAGGGTAACGATATGAAGAAGGCACGACTAAGCCTCGCCTGGCAGATCCTCATCGGTCTGGTGCTGGGGATTGCAGTGGGCGCGCTGCTCAACCATTTCAGTGCCGAGAAGGCCTGGTGGATCAGCAATGTGCTGCAACCGGCGGGCGATATCTTTATCCGTCTGATCAAGATGATCGTGATCCCGATCGTGATTTCCTCGCTGATCGTCGGCATTGCCGGGGTCGGTGATGCCAAGAAGCTCGGGCGCATCGGTCTCAAGACCATCCTTTACTTCGAAATCGTCACCACCATCGCCATCGTCGTCGGCCTGCTGCTGGCCAACTTCTTCCAGCCGGGCAGCGGCATCGACATGAGCACCCTGGGTACCGTGGATATTTCCAAGTACCAGGCCACGGCGGCGGAAGTCCAGCATGAACACGCGTTCATCGAGACCATCCTCAACCTGATCCCGTCGAACATCTTTGCCGCCGTTGCCCGTGGCGAGATGCTGCCGATCATTTTCTTCTCCGTCTTGTTCGGCCTGGGTCTGTCCAGCCTGCAATCGGACCTGCGCGAGCCGCTGGTGAAGATGTTCCAGGGCGTGTCGGAAAGCATGTTCAAGGTCACCCACATGATCATGCAATACGCCCCGATCGGCGTGTTCGCCCTGATCGCGGTGACCGTCGCCAACTTCGGCTTCGCGTCGCTGCTGCCGCTGGCGAAACTGGTGATCCTGGTATACGTCGCCATCGCTTTCTTCGCCTTTGTGGTGATGGGCCTGATCGCCCGCCTGTTCGGCTTCTCGGTGCTCAAGCTGATGCGCATCTTCAAGGATGAGCTGGTGTTGGCCTACTCCACCGCCAGTTCCGAAACCGTGCTGCCGCGCGTGATCGAGAAGATGGAAGCCTACGGCGCACCGAAAGCCATCTGCAGCTTCGTGGTGCCCACCGGCTATTCGTTCAACCTCGACGGTTCGACCCTGTACCAGAGCATCGCGGCGATTTTCATCGCCCAGCTGTACGGCATCGACCTGTCCATCAGCCAGCAATTGCTGCTGGTGCTGACCTTGATGGTCACCTCCAAAGGCATCGCCGGTGTGCCGGGCGTGTCGTTCGTGGTGTTGCTGGCGACCCTGGGCAGCGTGGGCATTCCGTTGGAAGGCCTGGCCTTCATCGCCGGCGCCGACCGCATCATGGACATGGCCCGTACCGCGCTGAACGTCATCGGCAACGCCCTGGCCGTACTGGTCATCGCCCGCTGGGAAGGCATGTACGACGATGCCAAGGGCCAGCGCTACTGGAACTCCCTGCCGCACTGGCGCAGCAAAGAGCCGCTGCCGGCGGGGGAAACTTCCAGCCGTTGAGATCCATTGGGGGAGTTAGGGCCAGCAACAAAGTGCCTGAACAACCCCGCCATTGTGGGAGATCCTGTGGGAGCCGAGCTTGCTCGCGATGGCGGTGTGTCAGCCAACATCAATGCTGACTGATCCGACGCCATCGCGAGCAAGCTCGGCTCCCACAGGGTCTTCCACAGGGTGTTCGTTGATCATCTGCGCAGTGCCAAGCAAACCCCGGAGAAATCCGGGGTTTGTCGTTTCTGCCAGCCCCGCTATCATTCGCGGCATCTTCCGGGGGATTTAACTGATGCTCAATGGCCTGTGGCTTGGCTTCTTTATCGTGGCTGCCGTGTCGGCGCTGGCGCAGTGGTTGATCGGCGGCAACGCCGGGATCTTCGCGGCCATGGTGGAAAGCATTTTCGCCATGGCCAAGCTGTCGGTGGAGGTGATGGTCCTGCTGTTCGGCACCTTGACCCTGTGGCTGGGCTTCCTGCGCATCGCCGAAAAGGCCGGCATCGTCGACTGGCTGGCCAAGGCCCTCGGCCCGCTGTTCCTGCGCTTGATGCCGGAAGTGCCCGCCGGCCACCCGGCGATCGGCCTGATCACCCTCAACTTCGCCGCCAATGGCCTGGGCCTGGACAACGCCGCCACGCCCATCGGCCTCAAGGCCATGCGCGCCCTGCAAGATCTCAATCCCAGCCCAACCATCGCCAGCAACGCGCAGATCCTGTTCCTGGTGCTCAACGCCTCGTCGCTGACGCTGCTGCCGGTGACAATCTTCATGTACCGCGCCCAGCAAGGCGCGCCGGACCCGACCCTGGTGTTCCTGCCGATCCTGCTCGCCACCAGCGCCTCGACCCTGATGGGATTGCTGTCGGTGGCGTTCATGCAGCGCCTGCGCTTGTGGGACCCGGTGGTGCTGGCTTACCTGATTCCGGGAGCGTTGGTGCTGGGCGGTTTCATGGCGCTGCTGGCCACACTCTCGGCCACGGCACTGGCGGGGCTGTCGTCGATTCTCGGCAACCTGACGCTGTTTGGCCTGATCATCCTGTTCCTGGTGGTGGGCGCGCTGCGCAAGGTCAAGGTGTATGAAGCCTTCGTCGAAGGCGCGAAAGAAGGGTTCGACGTTGCCAAGAACCTGTTGCCGTACCTGGTGGCGATGCTCTGCGCCGTCGGCGTGCTGCGGGCTTCGGGGGCTTTGGATTTCGGCCTGGACGGCATCCGGCACCTGGTGCAGTGGGCCGGCCTGGACACGCGTTTCGTCGATGCCCTGCCGACCGCCATGGTCAAGCCGTTCTCCGGCAGCGCCGCCCGGGCCATGCTGATCGAGACCATGAAGACCTCCGGCGTGGACAGCTTCCCGGCCCTGGTGGCGGCGACCATCCAGGGCAGCACCGAGACCACGTTCTACGTGCTGGCGGTCTATTTCGGCGCCGTCGGTATCCAGCGGGCGCGCCACGCCGTGGGGTGTGCGCTGCTGGCGGAGTTGGCCGGGGTCGTGGCGGCCATCGGCGTTTGCTACTGGTTCTTCGGTTGACCTGAGTCGCCCGGCGGCCCCTAGGGTTGGGTCGGCGTTGCGAAACGCTGGCCTTGCTCCAATGTCCAGGCCACCACTTCGGCGGTCAGCCGGTCACCGGCGCGGCCGAAGCCGTCCACCACCGCCGGTACTTTCACATCGCTCAACGGCTGGCGCACTTCAAACCGGCGACTGGCCAGGATGCGCTGGTCGAACCCGCGCACCAGCAGCGCGTCCAGGCGAATCACCACGCTGGCCGCAGTGCCCTGGTATTCAGTCTGGAACGCCTGCAATTGCCCGCCCAGCTCCAGGTCCGCTTGCAGGTTGCTGTCGGCGACGCTTAACAACCTCACGCGTCCATCCTGGGCGAAGCCATCGAGCAGGCGGTTGCGCAACAGCACCGGGGCCGGGTCGCTCCAGCGCGAGGCGGCGTAGCTGCTGAACAGATTGCCCTGGGGGATCACCGCGATTTTCGGGCTGTTGAGCACTTCGCTGGCTTGCGGGCTGGCCAGGCGCAACGACCAGTTCACCGCCGTGCCCGCAGATGCCGGCGCCTGGGTGGCGGGCAGGCGATAGACGTCCGCCGGTTCGGTCTTGGGCAAAATCGAGCAGCCCGCCATCAGGATAAATCCTGCCAGCAACAGGCCAGGGCGCAGGAATCGATTGGACGGCTTCATGGCGTGAACTCCTTGTCCTTGTCATTGCCCAGCAAATAACCGCTGGGGTTGGCATCCAGCCGTCGGGAAATACCCCGCAAGGCACTCAGGGTCTCGCGCAGCTCACGCACGGCGGGCGCCAGGGCATTGAGGCCCTGCATGCCGTTATTCAACGAGTCGCGGTTGTCGTTCAGCAGTTTGTCGAAGGTTGCCGTGCTGCGGGCCAGAGATTGCATGGCTTGCCCGGCGCTGCCCATGACCTCTTTGCCTTGATCGTCCAGCAAGCCATTGGCGTTGCGCATCAACGCCGTGGTCTGCTCCAGCGTGGCGCTGGCCTGTTTGCCGATGGACGCCAGTTGCTGCATGGCCTGGCGAATATCGCCGCGCTGCTCGGCAATGACCCCGGTGGTTTGTTCCAGATGCTCGAGGGTCTTGCCCAGGCTTTGGACGTTGTCCGAGGAAAACACCTCATTGGCGTTGTGCAGCAGCAGGTTGATGCTGGTCATCAAGTCATCGCTGTTGTTGAGCAGGCGGGCAATAGGCGAGGGCGCAGCGATGATCACCGGCGGTTCGCCGTCGTGCCCGGTCAGCGCCGGGCTCTGGGGCGTGCCGCCACTGAGCTGGATAATCGAAGTGCCGGTGATGCCGGTCAGTGCCAGCTTGGCCTGGGTGTCTTGCTTGATCGGTGTTTCTGCGCTCAAGCGCACCCGCGCCAGCACCCGGCGTGGGTCGTTCGGGTCCAGGCGCAGGTTGACGACGTCGCCGACCTTGATCCCGCTGTACTCCACCGAGCTGCCCCGGGACAACCCGCTGACCGCCTCGTTGAACACCACTTCGTAATCCTTGAACTCGCTGTCCACGCTGGACTTGGCCAGCCATAGGCCAAACAGCAGGGCGCCGGCCACCACAATGACGGTGAACAGGCCGATCAGCACATGATGGGCTCGGGTTTCCATGTCAAACCTCGTTGGATTGTGTAGCGGCCGATAACGCCGCGCGGCCGCGAGGGCCATGGAAGTATTCGTGAATCCAGGCGTCGTCGGTTTCCGACACCTTGTCGATGACATCGGCCACCAGCACTTTTTTCTGCGCGAGCACCGCCACCCGGTCGGTGATGGTGTAGAGGGTGTCCAGGTCGTGGGTGACCAGGAACACGCTCAGGCCCAGGGCATCGCGCAGCGTCAGGATCAACTGGTCGAACGCCGCCGCCCCGATGGGGTCGAGGCCGGCGGTGGGTTCGTCGAGAAACAGGATGTCCGGGTCCAGGGCCAGCGCACGGGCCAGGGCGGCGCGCTTGATCATGCCGCCGGACAGCGAGGCGGGGTACTTGTCTGCGGCCGAGAGTGGCAGCCCGGCCAGCGCGAGTTTCACCGCTGCCAGGTGCTCGGCGTCGGCCCGGCTGAGCCCGGCGTGTTCGATCAGTGGCAGGGCGACGTTTTCTGTCACGGTCAGTGACGAAAACAGCGCGCCTTTCTGGAACAGCACGCCAAAGCGCCGTTCCACCCGCGAACGTTGCTCCGCAGGTAGGCTCGGCAAGTCCTGGCCGAACACCCGCACGGAACCCTCGCTGGGCCGGTTCAGGCCGACAATGCTGCGCAGCAGCACCGATTTGCCGCTGCCGGAGCCGCCGACCACGGCGAGAATCTCGCCCTTGTACACGTCCAGGTCGAGGTTTTCATGCACGCTCTGGCGGCCGAAGCGATTGCGCAGGCCGCGCACTTGAATCACCGCCTCGGTGGGCGGCCGCGGGGGTTGGCTCACCAGCTCATCTCCATGAAAAACAGCGCGGCCACGGCATCGAGCACAATCACCACGAAAATCGACTGCACCACGCTGGACGTGGTGTGAGCCCCGACCGATTCGGCACTGCCACTGACCTTGAAACCTTCCAGGCAGCCCACGGCGGCGATCAGGAAGGCAAAGATCGGCGCCTTGACCATCCCCACCAGGAAATGCTGCACGCCAATGTCCGACTGCAACAGCGACAGGAACATGGCCGGGGAAATACCCAGCGACAGGGCACACACGACACCGCCGCCGATAATGCCCGAGAGCATGGCCAGGAAGGTCAGCATCGGCAGCGCCACCAATAGCGCCAGCACCCGTGGCACCACCAGCAACTCCACCGGATCAAGGCCCAGGGTGCGGATCGCGTCGATTTCTTCGTTGGCCTTCATCGAGCCGATCTGCGCGGTGAACGCGCTGGCGGTGCGGCCCGCCATGAGAATCGCCGTGAGCAACACGCCGAATTCACGCAGGAACGAGAATGCCACCAGGTCCACGGTAAAGATGCTGGCGCCAAAGTCGGCCAGCACCGTCGCGCCGAGGAACGCCACCACCGCGCCGACCAGGAACGTCAGCAGGGCGACGATAGGAGCGGCGTCCAGGCCAGTCTGTTCGATGTGAACGACCATCGCTGTCATGCGCCAGCGCCTGGGGCGAAACAGGTTGCGGGCCAGGGTTTCGAGGATCAGGCCGACAAAACCCAGCAGTTGCAGGGTGTCTTGCCAGACTTTGTCCACGGCGCGGCCGATACGCGTCAGCAACTGTGTCATCACGCTGACGGGCTGCTCTTTCACCGGCACGCAGAAGTCCGTCAGCGAGCAATAGACCGTCTGCAACAGCGCCCGCTCGGCGGCCGGCAAGCTGCAATCGGGGTGCTCGGCGGTCTTGCCCAGCCGTTCGGAGCCCAGCAGTTCCACCAGCAACGAAGCCCCGGCGGTGTCGAGGGCGCCGAGGCCGTTGAGGTCGATCAGGGTGTTCTCGTCGTATTGGCCGCGCAAGGATTCGCTCAAGCGCTTGAGCTGCGCGTAGTGGGCCAGCGTCCAGTCGCCGCTGACCCATAGCTGCGCGGGGGCGCTAGACGTGTCCAGCCGGGCAGTGCCAGTGGGGGATCCGGGGGTCATAAGCTCCATGCTCGTTCGACTTGAACAGCGCTACCTAATAGCACGACCGCCGTTATTTTGCTTCGGGTGTGGCGGCGTTCACAGTGAAACGCAGCACACCGATCATCTGGCCATTTTCCGTCAGCACCCGCACTTGCCATTTGCCCGTCGGGTCTTGCGGGAAGTTCTGCTTGTGGGTCCAGGCGCGATAGCCTTCCTTGCGTCCGCCATGGATGTCCAGGGCGATGCGGTCGACTTCTTTGCCGTTGAACTGCCAGACGTGATAAATCCGCTCGTCGAGCCCTCGCGGCGCGTTGATGGCGGTGTAGGCGTACAGGCCGCTGCCGCGGATCTGGGCCGCACTGACCTCCTTGAGGCTGGCGCCCGGCGTGCGGTCCTCCAGTTGGGTGCTGATCGCCACTTCGGTCATCCACAGCGTGGCCGGTGGCACCCAGGAGCGCAGCACCCAGCCGGCGGCGCCAATCCCCAGGGTGATGCAGAGGATCGCCAAGGCGTTGCGTACAGTGCGGATCGGGAAGATCGAGGCCAGGCTGGGGAACGACAGCAGCATGGCAATGCCCAGCGCCAGCTTGAAGCTCTGGTCGGTGGTCAGGTGCAGGATGACCGGCAAAGAGGTGAGCAGGGCGGCGAACAGCGTCAGCGTGTGCAACGCCAGGAACGCCCAGCGCCGGGGCGCCAGCCATTTGTAGTACAGCGGGTCGGTGATCGAAATCAGCGCCGCGACCGTCAGCAGGCCGGTGAAAATCAACTGGCTGCTGTTCCAGGTGGTGGTGATGAAGAAAAACGGCAGGACGAAAAACAGGCTCTCCTGGTGAATCATCTGGGTGGCGTAGCGCAGCAGCGGCTGGGGGATTTCCCGTTTGAAAATCCGCGTGAACAGCCGGGTCATGCTGTTTTCGACCATCAGCCAGAGCCAGCTCACCAGCATCATGATGGCGATCCAGGTCGCCAAGCCCTGCTGGCGGTCCACCAGCATGAAACTGCCGACCCCGGAAATGAAACCACCGAGCGCGATGACCCCTGGATAGCGCTTCATCAGTTCAAGGAGGCGCTGGATGTAGAGAGTCAGGTTCTGCATTCGGTGGTTTCACAGTAAGTCGTAGGAAATATCCCTGACAGAGTATCGTCAGGACATCGATGTGACGAGTGCTCTGTGGCAAGTGGGATTTGCTGTGGGAGCAAAGCTTGCTCGCGAAACAAGCGCCTCGGTTTCTGAAAGACGCGCGTCGCGTCCATCGCGGGCAAGCCTTGCTCCCACACAGCAGACAGATGCCCTCGCCACAAATGTGTGCCGCCCCGAGATCATTCTTCGTTCGGTCGAGCCTTGCGTCGCACCTGCCACACCACCAACCCGAGCAACAGCACCCCCAGCAAACCGCCCAGCCCCCAGACGAGCTCATCGTCACTGAGCAACGGCTTCTCGATGCGCAGGTAACCCGGGTCCTTGAGCAGTTCGCGCAGGGCCACGTTGGCTTGTTCCAGGCTCACCCCCTGCAGGCGCAGGGCCGGGTTGGCGAAACGGCCGTCTTCATAATTGCCCAGGGCGCTCCAGTAGTAATCGGCCAGTGCGCTGTTGCCTTGAACCGCCCAGGACTGATGGGCAATGGCCGCGCGCTTGATGCGCACGAAATCGGCGGGGTCCAGGCCATCCTTGAGTAAGGTCTTGCGCAGTTCTTCCAGCGCCTGTTCGGCTTCGGGCAAGTCTTCGCGGGACAGGTCGGCGTTCAGGCTGAAGAAGCCGACGCCGCCGAGCACCTCGCGTTCGGTCCACGGCCCGTAGGACAGGCCATGGGCCAGGCGCAATTGGCGATAGAGCGCCCAGTCCAGGTAATCCTTGAGCAGGTCGAAGGTTTCGTCATGCTGCTCGTCCAGCACCGGTTCCGGGAACAGCCAATGAAGCTTGGCGCTGTCGCCGGCCAGGCCACGGATCAGGTTGCGCTTGGTGACCGCCTTGTAGCGGATCTGCGGCAACGCCTCGTGCGCGCTGGGCTCCACCGGCTCGAGTTCGCCAAAGGCACGTTCCAGATAGGCCGGCAGCAGTCGGTCGAGATCGCCGACCACGATCAGCGTCATGTTGTTCGGCGCATACCAGGCCTTGCGCACTTGTTCGAGGCGGGCGAGGGTATGGCGCTCGACCTCGGCCCGTTCCGCGCACCGCAGGCCCAACTCAACCGCCAACTGGTTGCTGGCCTTGTGGCCCAGGTCCTGGTGATCGAGCCAGCGTTGCAGGTGGGTGTAGTGGCCACCGTCCTCGCGTTCCACCACCCGCTTGGCTGCCTCCAGGGCTTTTTCATCGATGCGGGTGCGGGTCAACAGCGCCAGCAGCAGCTCCAGGACCTTGCGTTGATTGCGTGCCGGCGCCTCGATGACGAACGTGGTGTCGGCATTGCTGGTGAAGGCATTCCACTCGCCCCCCAAGGCCTGCATGCGCTCCTCCAGGCCGCCTTCACCGCTCTCATCGACGCCGCTGAACAGCAGGTGTTCAAGCAGGTGCGGCAGTTCCTTGTCGGCGCAACTGAAGTCGTCCAGGCCCACGCCGACCACCAGGCGGATCGCCACATGCCCGCGCTCGGTGCCGGGCTTGAGCAGCAGTTGCATGCCGTTGGGCAACATATAGCCTTCGACCTGGAACCGGTCCAGGGCGACCACGGGCAGTGAGCCGAGCAAAAGAAAGGCGAACAACAGACAACGCATAAGGGCTTCCTGGCGACTGAGTGGGGTCCATGGTGCCGGGCAGGCCGTCATCGGCGGATCGCCGCCCGGAGTCGGCTCGCTCCCCTATCGAATCTATGCGTTTTTCATGACAACGGGAGCAGGCGGGCCGGCGAACGCTTTCAGGCCCGAGCCATTGTTATTGACTGACATTGTTACTGACTGACCAATGCGCCAGTCGTTCACGGCGAATGGGTAATGTCGCTAATTTCATCCGCCGCCAGCGCGCCGATCTCGGCGGTCTCCAGGACCACATAGGCGCTGCCGCAAAACAGCGAATTGAGGCGCCTCATGTCGGCGATCAGCTCCAGGTGCAGGGAACTGGTCTCCAGGCTTTGCACGACCTTGCGCTGCAAGCGGCTGACATGGGCATGGGCCATGCGCCGTTCCTGCGCCCGAAAGCGACGTTTCTC
Organism: Pseudomonas sp. CFII68; assembly: GCF_000416195.1. Classification (NCBI taxonomy): domain Bacteria; kingdom Pseudomonadati; phylum Pseudomonadota; class Gammaproteobacteria; order Pseudomonadales; family Pseudomonadaceae; genus Pseudomonas; species Pseudomonas sp. CFII68. The sequence continues at coordinate 13,882 of NZ_ATLN01000030.1, read as the reverse complement.
ACGCAGCAACTGACGGGCGCTTTCCCGGTCGGCACTGAGGAATACCGACAGCCCCAGCCGCAGGTTGGCGATCAGGTGGCTGTGCAGCCCCGCCAACTCCTCCAGGCCTACTTCGGAAAAGGAGCGACGTTGCGAGGTCTTCTGCTGCTGGACCTTGCGCAACATGCGCTCGATCAGGTCGCTGGCCAGTTTCAGGTTGATCGCCAGCTCGATGATTTCCGCCCAGCGGCGGCTGTCCTGTTCGCTGAGGTCCTCGCGGGGCATTTGCGCCATGTACAACTTGATTGCGCTGCACAACGCTTCGACGTCGTCACTCATGCGCCGCACGTCCTGGGTCACCGCCGTTTGCGCACCGCGCAGCACGTCCAGCATGGCTTCGAGCATGTTTTCGATCAGGTCGCCAATACGCAAGGTTTCCCGGGCCGCGTTCGCCAGCGCCAGGCTCGGGGTGACGAGGGCGGTAGGGTCCAGATGTCGCGGCTTGGCCGTGCCGTTGGTATCGGGCCGCTCCGGCAGCAGCCAGGCACAGAGCCTGGCCATCGGGCCGACGCTGGGCAGCAGCACCAGGCACCGCACGGTGTTGTAGAGCAGATGGAAACCAATCACCGTTTCCTGGGGGCTGAAATCCAGGCTGTCCAGCCAACCCACCAGCGGATCGAGCACCGGGATGATCAACAACAGCCCGATCAGCTTGTACAGCAGGCTGCCCAGCGCCACCTGGCGCCCGGCGGTGTTCTGCATGCTGGTGCTGAGGAACGCCAGCACGCCGCTGCCAATGTTGGCGCCGATCACCAGGCCGATGGCCACCGGCAGGCTGATCACCGCGGCACCGGCCAGGGTCGCGGTCAGCAGCACGGCGGCCAGGCTGGAATAGGAGATCATCGCGAACAGCGCGCCGACCAACGCATCGAGCAGGATGTCGCCGGTCAGCGAGGCGAAGATCACTTTCACGCCCTGGGCATGGGTGATGGGCGCCGCGGCTTCGACGATCAATTGCAGGGCCAGGATGATCAGGCCCAAGCCGATGCCGACCCGGCCCATTTGCCCGACGCGCGTCTGTTTGCGCGAGAGGAAAAAAATCACCCCGAGGAAAATCAGCAGCGGCGACAGCCACGACAGGTCGAGGGTCAGCACCCGTGCCATCAGCGCGGTGCCGACATCGGCGCCGAGCATGGTCGCCAGCGCCGGGGTCAGCGCCATCAGGCCCTGGCCGACGAACGAGGTGACGAGCATGGCCGTGGCGTTGCTGCTCTGGACCATGGCCGTGACCATGATGCCCGCGATAAACGCCAGCCAGCGCCGGGACATGTTCTGGCCGATGACATGGCGCAGGTTCGAGCCATAGACCCGCAAGATGCCGGTACGCACGATATGCGTGCCCCAGATCAGCAGGGCGACGGCGGAGAGCAAGTTCAGCAGGGTCAGCATGAGAAGCCCCCTGTTAGCGTCCCAAAGGGACAAATTGGCGATGCCACATTCTTCGTTCTTGTACTTAAGCTGTAGTTGGCGAACGGTTCGGGCGCCAGCATTGCACAGCTAAAGAATCGTTTGAAACAAATCCGTCATAAAATCCGATCGTCCAGAACGACAGAGATCCTGTGGGAGCGGGCTTGCTCGCGAAAACGGTAGGTCAGTCACATTAATGCCATCTGATCCACCGCTTTCGCGAGCAAGCCCGCTCCCACAGGTCATGTATTTCCAACCCAAATGGCAGGTTTGCTTTTCACGGGCATGAAAAAGGGGCTCCAAGAGCCCCTTCATTCATTGCCCTATGCCGTTACTGACCCGGCATGTCCTTGCGCAGTTTCACCGGATCCTGCTGCTTGCGCTTGCGCGCCATGGCAGTACGCATCTTGATGTTGATGGCTTCCACCGCCAGGGAGAATGCCATGGCGAAGTAGACGTAGCCTTTTGGCACATGCACGTCGAACGACTCGGCGATCAGCACGGTACCGACCACCAGCAGGAACGACAGCGCCAGCATCTTCAGCGATGGGTGCTTGTCGATGAACTCGCTGATGGTGGCCGAAGCCAGCATCATCACCAGCACGGCGACGATGATCGCTGCCACCATGACCGGCACGTGGGAGACCATGCCGACGGCAGTAATGACCGAGTCCAGGGAGAACACGATGTCGATGATCGCGATCTGGATGATGGTGTAGATGAAGTTGCCGCCCTTGCCCGAAGGTTCGTCGTTGGTTTCATCTTCGCCTTCCAGCGCGTGGTACATCTCCTGGGAGCTTTTCCACAGCAGGAACAGGCCACCGAAGAACAGGATCAGGTCACGACCGGAGATGCCCTGGCCGAACACTTCGAACAAATCGGCCGTCAGGCGCATGACCCAGGTGATGGACAGCAGCAACAGGATCCGCGTGATCATGGCCAGCGCCAGGCCGAAGATCCGGGTGCGCGCCTGCATGTGCTTGGGCATGCGGCTGACCAGGATCGAGATCATGATGATGTTGTCGATGCCCAGGACAATTTCCAGGGCGGTCAGAGTAAAGAAGGCAACCCAGATTTCCGGGTTGGTCAGCCATTCCATGTGAGTTCCTTTGAGCGAGTGTTAGGCCGCGCCGCCGAGACGACGCAGCGGGCGTTGCTTTTATAGAGTGCTGAACAGCGGAAAAATCCCCATCAGCAAGGCGGCGAACATTATGCACAGGCAAACCAGTACTGCCCACTTCAAGGTGAAGCGCTGGTGATCGCCGAACTCGATCCCGGCCAAGGCTACCAGCAGGTAGGTCGACGGAACCAGTGGGCTCAACAGGTGGACGGGCTGGCCGACGATGGAGGCACGGGCCATTTCAACGGCGGTGATGCCGTAATGGCTGGCTGCCTCGGCGAGAACCGGTAACACCCCGTAATAAAATGCATCGTTAGACATGAAGAACGTGAACGGCATGCTCACCAGCGCGGTGATGACCGCCAGGTAAGGGCCGAGGAACTCCGGGATGACCGCCAGCAGGCTCTTGGACATGGCGTCGACCATGCCGGTGCCGGACAGGATGCCGGTAAAGATACCGGCCGCGAAAATCAGCCCGACCACCGCCAACACGCTGCCGGCGTGGGCCGCAACGCGGTCTTTCTGCTGTTGCAGGCACGGGTAGTTGACGATCATCGCAATACTGAACGCCACCATGAACAGCACCGGCAGCGGCAACAGGCCGGCGATCAGGGTGCACATCAGGCCCAGGGTCAATGCGCCGTTGAACCAGATCAGCTTTGGACGACGAGCGTCCGGGAACTGGGAAACGCTGATTTCGCTGTGGTCGATTTCATCTCCGACCAGGTGCAGTTCACCCAGGCGCGCACGCTCGCGCTTACCGTACATGTAGGAAATCGCCAGGATCGCCACCACACCGGCCAGCATCGCGGGAATCATCGGCACGAAGATGTCGGACGGGTCCACATGCAGCGCACTGGCCGCACGGGCCGTCGGGCCGCCCCATGGGGTCATGTTCATCACGCCGCCGGCGAGGATGATCAGGCCAGCCATGATGCGCGGGCTCATGCCGATGCGGCTGTAGAGCGGCAGCATCGCGGCCACGCAGATCATGTAAGTGGTCGCGCCGTCACCATCAAGGGAAACGACGAGCGCCAGAACGGCGGTACCGACCGAAACTTTCAACGGGTCGCCCTTGACCAGCTTGAGGATCTTGCGCACGGCCGGGTCGAACAGGCCGGAGTCGATCATCAGGGCAAAATACAGAATCGCGAACATCAGCATCACCCCGGTCGGGGCGAGCTTGGTGATGCCTTCGAGCATCATCGGGCCGATTTTCGGCGCAAAGCCACCGAACAGGGCGAACAGGATCGGGATGATGATCAGGGCGATCAGCGCGGACAGGCGCTTGGTCATGATCAGGAACATGAACGTAATGACCATGGCGAAGCCAAGGAAAGTCAGCATGGGAAATACTCCAGGCGTGGCGCGGCTATGAAAGGCGAACCGGACAGGTCAGCGCAGGATGCAGAGCACGAGGGGAACGGATGGAGTGGGTGCAGCGGGACGGGTAGCAGCGGACATCAGAATCACCATTGTTGTTGTTAAAAGGGCCGAGCGAGCCTTGAAAACTCGCTTTTGGCCGACCGGTCTCTTGCCGGAAGTGAGGTGATCCTAATCGCGGAAGCTTTCAGTCAGCTTTCGTTGCAGGCAATGGAGTTTTTATGTGAGGCAAGGCTCACCTGTGGGAGCAAAATTTATCTGTGGGGTAAAGCTCACCTGTGGGAGCAAAATTTATCTGTGGGGCAAAGCTCACCTGTGGGAGCAAAGCTTGCTCGCGATGAAGCTGACACATTCCCACTTGAGAGCCGCGGCGTCTTTATAGCGAGCAAGCTTTGCTCCCACAGAAAATCGGTGCTCCACCGGTCAATCAAAATGCTGAGAGATTCAACGGCCGCACCGCGCCCATCCAGATCGCATGCTCGGTGTGGTCGATCAGGTCATCACCGGTCTCCGGGTGCAGGAAAATCACCAGGCCTTTGCGATTGAGCGCCAGCCACGGCAAGACCACGCCTATGTACTGCGGGTCGAAGGCCAGCTGACAGCTCCAGTCCGGGTGCGGGCCGACCGGGCGTTGATGAACGCGGCCCATTTTCAGCGGGAACAGTTGCGCCGCTTCCTCGCACAAGGCCCGCGCCTGGTCCAGGGTGCTGGCGTCGAAATACACGTGGGCGTGGTAGCCCTTGATCCGCTGCATCTGTCACTCCTTGAAAAGAGGCCGAACCCTCGCCGTTTGCCGCGGGTCAGAGCCTTTACACGCGGGATAAATAGGAAAGCAGCCATGAAAAACGCCGAAACCCCGGTCACCAAAGTGGTGCTCTATGGTGCCATGAGCAGCCTCGGCAGTGCGTTGATGGCTGAAATGCTGCGGCGCCAGCACGAAGTCATCGCCATTCTCGACGATCTTACTGCCCTGGCTCCACGCCCGGGCCTGCGGACCAAGACCGGTGATCTTTTCGATCCCGAGCGGGTCAAGCAAAGTGTTGCCGGTGCCAGCGCCGTGGTGTGTCTGCTCAACGCGCCGGGGTTGCCGATGAACAGCGAACAAGTGGAGCGCACACTGATTCCCGGCCCGGTGGAGCAAGTATTGGCCGTGGATGCACTGATCGCCGGCATGCAGGCGGTGAATATTCCCCGGCTGTTCCTGGTGGGCGACTTTGCGGTGCTCGACGAGGAGCCGACGGACGACGATTTGCAGCGCCATGCCGCCGAAGAAGTGCTCGATGCCCTGAAGAACAGCACCTTGCAGTGGACCTTGATCAACGCACCCTATGCCGCGCCTGGCCTGGGTATCGAACATTTCAGCCAGGTCAGTACCAGCCTCGAACCCGGCATGGCCGAATCCCTGGAGCGGCTCAACCGGGTGGCGGTCGGCATCGCCGATGAGCTGCGCCTGAACCTGCACGTGGGCGAGCACGTCAGCTTCGTGGCCGCCCACTAGCTGTGGACATCCTGTGGCGAGGGGATTTAGCGAAACGTCGCACCGCCCCGCTGGGCTGCGAAGCGGCCCCAAAAAACCATCATCTACCCACGCACTCAAACAGCAATCGACGGCAACGGCAGCCCCGTGAGCGATTCGGCACTGTTGGCCTGTTCTTCCATCAGCCAATCGACGAATTGCCTGATCAACACACCACGGCGTTTACGCTGGGGCAAGACCACGTAATACCCCAGCCGCGACAGCACCGTTTCAGCGATAGGACGACACAGCAGCCCCTGGGCCAATAAGTTATCCACAAGGTGCCGCCAGCCGATGGCGACGCCCTGGCCGCCAATCGCCGCCTGGATGAGCAGTGTGTAGTTGTCGAAGCGCAGTTGCCCGGGCGCCGGCGGCGAGGTGATACCCAGCTCGCGGAATACGCCGCTCCAGTCGAACCAGCTGTTGCTGTTGCCCGCGCGCAGGTGCAGCAATGGAAACTCCGCCAAGGCCTGGGCGGACAAGGGCAGGGGACGTTCCTTGAGCAGCAGCGGGCTGCACACTGGAAAGACTTCTTCGCTGAACAGCCAACGACTTTCGCCCTGTTTGAAGCGACCGTCGCCGAACAGCACCGCAACGTCGATATCGGTGCGCAGCATGTTGTGGTTGCGTTCGCTGGTCACCAGGCTGACGTCCACCTGCGGGTTGGCCGCGTGAAAGCGATGCAGACGCGGCATCAGCCAGTAGGCGGCGAAGGCGAAGTCCGTGGCGACTTGCAGCACCTCATGCTGATGCTGGGCGGTGATCGCGCTCAACCCGGCGTCGATGCTTTGCAAGCCGGCCTGGACCTGCTCGAACAGGATCGTCCCGGCCTCGGTCAGTTCGATGCCGCGATAGATGCGGTCGAACAACCGCGTACCCAGTTGCTCTTCCAGGCGCTTGATCTGCTGGCTGATGGCCGGTTGCGTGGTGCCCAGCTCAATCGCCGCCGCCGTAAAGCTTTGTTGGCGCGCCGCGGCTTCAAAGGCACGGAACAGTTCCAGGGACAGGTTACCCAGGGCGTCATACATAAGCTGTGCTTATCCTAGTCATTATCCTGCATGGGCTTTACCCCAAAACCCGGGGGCTACATGCTCAATCGCAGCAATGTCGCATAACTGCCTACTATGGAATGCCGCGAATACATGAAGCGCAAGAACATTCTTTTCATCATGGCCGATCAAATGGCCGCGCCAATGTTGCCGATCTACGGTCCTTCGCCGATCAAGCTGCCTAACCTGTCGCGCCTGGCCGCTGAGGGCGTGGTGTTCGATGCCGCCTATTGCAACAGCCCGCTGTGCGCACCGTCGCGGTTTACCCTGGTGAGCGGCCAGTTGCCGAGCAAGATCGGCGCCTACGACAACGCGGCGGATTTCCCGGCGGACGTGCCGACCTACGCCCATTACCTGCGCCGCCTCGGCTACCGCACGGCGCTGTCCGGCAAGATGCATTTTTGCGGGCCGGACCAACTGCACGGCTACGAAGAGCGCCTGACCAGTGACATTTACCCGGCCGATTACGGCTGGGCGGTGAACTGGGACGAGCCGGACGTGCGGCCGAGTTGGTACCACAACATGTCGTCGGTGTTGCAGGCCGGGCCGTGCGTGCGCACCAACCAGCTGGATTTCGATGAAGAAGTGGTGTTCAAGGCCCAGCAGTACCTGTTCGACCACATTCGCGAGGACGGTGACCAGCCGTTTTGCCTCACCGTATCGATGACCCACCCACACGACCCGTACACGATTCCCAAGGCGTTCTGGGATTTGTATGACGACAACGACATCCCTTTGCCGCAGACCCCGGCGCAAACGGCGCTCGATCCCCATTCCCAGCGGCTGCTGAAGGTCTATGACCTGTGGGACAAACCGCTGCCTGTGGATAAGATTCGCGATGCCCGCCGCGCCTATTTCGGCGCGTGCAGCTACATCGACAGCAACGTCGGCAAGCTCCTGCAAACCCTGGAAGACACCGGTCTGCTGGACGACACGATCATCGTATTCTCCGGCGATCACGGGGACATGCTCGGCGAAAAGGGCCTCTGGTACAAAATGCACTGGTTCGAAATGGCCGCCCGCGTGCCGTTGCTGATCAGTTCGCCGGGGCAGTTCGCCAGTGGCCGGGTGGGCGCGGCTGTGTCCACCGCCGATTTACTGCCGACCCTGGTCGAGCTGGCCGGCGGCACGCTGGAACCGGGCTTGCCGCTGGATGGCCGTTCGCTGGTGCCGCATCTGCAAGGGCAGGGCGGACATGACGAAGTCTTCGGTGAATACATGGCCGAAGGCACCATCAGCCCCTTGATGATGATCCGTCGCGGCCCGTGGAAATTCATCTACAGCGAAGATGACCCGTGCCTGCTGTTCGACGTACGCAACGATCCCAAGGAACTGGAAAATCTCAGCCAATCCCCTGAGCATCAATCCTTGTTCGCCGATTTTCTCGCCGAGGCGCGTGCCAAGTGGGACATCCCGACCATTCATCAACAGGTGCTCGCCAGCCAGCGGCGCCGCCGTTTCGTCGCCCAGGCGTTGAGCCTGGGCAAACTCAAGAGCTGGGATCACCAGCCGCTGGTGGACGCCAGCCAGCAGTACATGCGTAACCACATCGACCTCGACGATCTGGAGCGCAAGGCCCGTTATCCACAACCCTGCCAAAACCAATAACGTAAGGGGCAAGCCATGCAAAAGTTATCCACAGTACTGACCGCTGGGCTGTTGGCGTTGAGCAGTGTTTCGGCCTGGGCCGAGCAAAGCTGCGAAACGGTGAAGATGGCCGACCCAGGCTGGAGCGATATCGCCGCCACCAATGCCATCACCGGTTTCCTGTTGGACGGGATGGGCTACAAGGCCAAGGTCGACACCCTCGCGGTTCCGATCACCTTCGGTGGCCTCAAGGATGGCCAGGTGGATGTGTTTTTGGGTAACTGGATGCCGGCGCAGCAGGGTTTCTATGACAAGTTCGTGGCCAATGGCGACGTCACGCAACTGGCCAAGAACCTGGACGGTACCGAGTTCACCCTGGCGGTCCCGGACTATGTCTGGGACGCCGGTGTGCATAACTTTGCCGACCTGAACAAATTCGCCGACAAGTTCGACAAGAAGATCTACGGCATCGGCTCCGGCGCTCCGGCCAACCTCTCCCTGAAAGAAATCATCAAGACCAACGACTTCGGCATGGGCGAGTGGAAACTGGTGGAATCCAGCGAGCAGGCGATGCTGGCGGAAGTCTCCCGGGCGGTGAAGAAACAGAAGTTCGTGACCTTCCTCGGCTGGACCCCGCACCCGATGAACGTGCAATTGAAAATGCACTACCTCAAGGGCGGCGAGAAATACTTCGGCGACACCGGCAGCGTCTACACCCTGACCCGCAAGGGTTATGCACAGGCCTGCCCGAACGTGGGCAAGCTGCTGACCAACCTGAGCTTCACCCAGGACATGGAAAACAGCATCATGTCTGAGGTGGTGAACAACAAGGTCAGCAACGCCGACGCGGCCAAGGCCTGGATCAAGGCCAACCCGGCGGTCCTGGATAAATGGCTGGACGGTGTGAAGACCCTCGATGGCAAGGATGCGCTGGCGGCGGTGAAGGCCAAGCTCTGACGGCGGAGCACTGTCGCAAGGGGATTTATGTGGGAGCAAAGCTTGCCCGCGATGAAGACGACTCGGTCTTTCAGAGACCGAGGTGCCTGTTTCGCGAGCAAGCTTTGCTCCCACATAAATCCCCTCGCCACAGGGAGAACGGTGCCTTGTCCTGATACCCTTGTTTGCAAACCCCATCCTTGAGGCCCCATGGCAATCCCCACGCGCCGTTCACTCTTGCCTTTCCTGAGCTGGCTGCCCCGGCAGACCCGCGCCAGTGTCGGCCGTGACCTGATCGTCGGCCTGAGCGGCGCGATTCTCGCGTTGCCGCAGTCCATTGCCTACGCCCTGATTGCCGGTTTGCCACCGGAGTACGGCTTGTACGCGGCGATCGTGCCGGTGCTGATCGCCTGCCTGTGGGGTTCGTCGTGGCACCTGATCTGCGGGCCCACGGCGGCGATTTCCATCGTCTTGTACGCCACCGTCAGTCCGCTGGCCGTCCCCGCCAGCCAGGACTACATCACCTTGATCCTGCTGCTGACGGTGCTGGCGGGTATTTTCCAATGGTTGCTGGGCTTGTTGCGTTTCGGGGCGCTGGTGAATTTCGTCTCGCACTCGGTGGTGCTGGGTTTCACCCTGGGCGCGGCGGTGGTCATCGCCCTGGGGCAGTTGCCGAACCTGCTGGGCCTCGACCTGCCGAACGAAGCCACGGCGCTGAGGGGCCTGCTGATGCTGGTCGACCACATCGGGGCTGTGGATAAGCCGTCGCTGCTGTTGGGGTTGGGGACCCTGGTCCTGGGCGTGGTGCTCAAGCGCTTGCTGCCGCGCTGGCCGAGCCTGTTGATAACTTTAGTCATCAGCAGCCTGGTGGTCTGGTTGTGGCCGGCGATGTTCGCGCATGTGGCGCTGGTCAGTGCCTTTGCCGGGCGCCTGCCGCCGCTCACGCTGTTGCCGTTGGACCTGGAGCTGATCCTGCGCCTGCTGCCCGGGGCGGTCGCGGTGGGCATGCTCGGGCTGGTCACCAGCCTGTCCATCGCCCGCTCGTTGTCGGTACGTTCCGGGCAATTGCTCGATGCGAACCAGGAGGTGAGGGCGCAGGGGCTTTCCAACATCGTTGGCGGATTTTTCTCCGGATCATTGTCGGCCGGTTCCTTTACCCGTTCCGGCCTCAGCTATGAAGCCGGGGCCTGCTCGCCCCTGGCTGGGGTGTTCTCGGCCTTGTGGGTGGCGTTGTTTGCGGTCGCCGGGGCGAACCTGATCGCGCACATCCCGATCCCGGCCATGGCCGGCAGCATTTTGCTGATCGCCTGGGGGCTGGTGGACCACCGCGGTATCCGGGCGTTGTACCGCGTGAGCCGCGCCGAATTCGTGGTGATGGGCCTGACCTGCCTGGCCACGTTGCTGCTGGAGCTGCAAACCGCAATCTATGCCGGCGTACTGGCTTCGCTGTTCTTTTACCTCAAGCGCACCTCACAGCCGCGGGTGCAGCATTTTCGCGAAGGGGAGGCGGAAATCCTGCGGGTCGGCGGCTCGATCTTTTTCGGCGCCAGCCATTACCTGCAAGCGCGTCTGCAACGGTTGCAGGCGCAGCGGGTGGTCATCGATGCCCAGCAGATCAACTTTATCGATTATTCCGGGGTGGAAATGCTCCACCAGGAAGCCCGGCGCCTGCGCAGCCAGGGGCGGAGCCTGACCTTGCGCATGGCCCGGCCGCAGGTGGTGGAGGAGTTGTTGAAGCTGGAGGGGGCGCAGAAGTGCCCGATTCACTTCGAAGACTGAAAGGGCTCAGGTACACAAAACTTGGTGCAAGAGGACTTGTGGGAGCAAAGCTTGCTCGCGATGAATACGACGCGGTCTTTTGGAAACCGAGGCGCCTGCGTCGCGAGCAAGCTTTGCTCCCACAACAGCTTAAAGCGCCAGCTGGCGGCGCAGCTCGGCCAGCACTGGCGCGGTGTCCGGGCGTACCCCGCGCCACAGGTAGAACGCTTCGCCCGCCTGTTCGGCGAGCATGCCCAGGCCATCCATTGCCACCGCCGCGCCGTGTTCCTTGGCCCAACGGCAGAACGAGGTCGGTTCCTTGCCATACATCATGTCGTAGCAAACCGTCTTGCCGGGCTCGATCAGGCTGGCGGCAATCGGCGGTACATCCCCCGACAGGCTCGCGGAAGTGGCGTTGATGATCAGGTCCACCGGCTCTTGCAGCCAGTCGAACCCGCTGGCGGAGACCGGGCCCAGGTCGGCGAACAACTCGGCCAGCAATTCGGCCTTTTCCACCGTGCGATTGGCGATGATCACCGAGGCCGGCGCTTCGGCCAGCAGCGGTTCCAGGGCACCGCGCACCGCGCCGCCAGCCCCCAGCAGCAGGATGCGTTTGCCCTTGAGGCTGAAGCCGGCATTGACGGTCAGGTCCCGGACCAGCCCGGCGCCGTCGGTGTTGTCACCCAGCAGGCGACCGTCGGCCAGTTTGCTCAACGTATTGACCGCCCCGGCTCGCTGGGCCCGCTCGGTCAGGCTATCGGCCAGGCGGAAGGCGTCTTCCTTGAACGGCACCGTGACGTTTGCCCCACGTCCCTCGCGGAAAAATGCTCGGGCGCAACCGGCGAAATCCTCCAGGGGCGCCAGCAGCGTGCTGTAGTCCAGGGTTTGCCCGGTCTGCTCGGCAAACAGGCGATGGATCAACGGCGACTTGCTGTGGCCGATCGGGTTACCCATTACAACGTAGTGGTCCATGGACAATCCTCGTTCAGGCCGTCGCCAGCCAATCGCGATCCTGCAGGAAGTACTCGGTCAGCCGCGCTTCTTCGCTGCCCGGCTCGGCTTTCCAGTCGTAGCCCCAGCGTACTTGCGGTGGCAGGGACATCAGGATCGATTCGGTACGTCCACCCGATTGCAGCCCGAACAGGGTGCCGCGATCGTAGACCAGGTTGAATTCCACGTAGCGCCCACGGCGAAACTCCTGGAATTCCCGCTGTTTGGCGGTGAACGCGTCGTGCTTGCGGCGGCGCACGATCGGCAGGTAGGCATCGATGTAGGCGTCGCCGATGGCGCGGATGAAGGCGAAGCAGGTGTCGAAATCCCACGCGTTCAGGTCGTCGAAAAACAGGCCGCCAATGCCCCGGGGCTCATTGCGATGCTTGAGGTGGAAATAGCTGTCGCACCAGGCTTTGTAGCGCGGGTACACCTCGGGGCCGAACGGCGCGCAGGCCTGCTCGGCGACACGGTGCCAATGGACGCAGTCTTCCTCGACGCCGTAGTAAGGCGTCAGGTCGAAGCCGCCGCCAAACCACCAGACCGGCTCTTCGCCTTCCTTTTCGGCGCTAAAGAAACGCACGTTGGCGTGGGAGGTCGGCACGTGCGGGTTGTGCGGGTGGATCACCAGCGACACGCCCAAGGCTTCGAAGCCGCGCCCGGCCAGTTCTGGCCGATGGGCACTGGCCGAGGGTGGCAGGCCGCTGCCGAAGACGTGGGAAAAGTTGACGCCGCCCTTTTCGATCACCGTGCCGTTCTCGATCACCCGCGTGCGCCCGCCACCCCCGGCAGGCCGGGTCCAGGCATCTTCGACGAAGCGCGTGCCGCCGTCCTCGGTTTCCAGGGCGGCGCAAATACGGTCTTGCAGGTCGAGCAGGTAGGCTTTCACGGCCTCGGTGCGAGTGGACATGACATCACCTTGATCAGGGCTACGCTACGCGGCGTATGGCGGGCCGGTGGCAAATGGGCGCACAGGATACCACCGCACTTGCCCACACCACAGTTGACGACGGTCAAGCTTAGGAGTCCGATAGCGGGCTTGGTAAAAGTCCTGCGACAAGGAGAAAGTGAAGATGGCCAAACGTATCCAGTTCAATTCCCACGGCGGTCCCGAAGTGCTCGAGTACGTCGATTACTCGCCTGCCGAGCCCGGCCCGCAGCAGGTGCGCGTCAGCAACAAGGCGATCGGCCTGAATTTCATCGACACCTACTACCGCAGCGGCCTTTATCCGCCACCGGCATTGCCATCGGGCCTGGGCGCCGAAGGCGCGGGCGTGGTCGAGGCGATCGGCTCGGACGTCACGCGGTTCAAGGTCGGCGATCGGGTGGCGTACGGCAGCGGCCCGCTGGGGGCCTACAGTGATGTGCATGTGTTGCCCGAGGCCAACCTGGTTCATTTGCCCGAATCCATCAGTTTCGAACAGGCGGCGGGCGTGATGCTCAAGGGCCTGACCGTGCAGTATCTGCTGCGCCAGACCTATGAACTCAAGGGCGGTGAAACCATCCTGTTCCACGCCGCCGCTGGTGGCGTGGGTTCCCTGGCCTGCCAGTGGGCCAAGGCCTTGGGCGTGAAGCTGATCGGCACTGTCAGCTCGCCGGAAAAAGCCGCCATCGCCAAGTCCCACGGCGCTTGGGAAACCATCGACTACAGCAAGGAAAACGTCGCACAGCGGGTGCTGGAATTGACTGACGGCAAGAAGGTGCCCGTGGTGTACGACGGGGTTGGCAAGGACACTTGGTTGACGTCGCTGGACAGCGTCGCCCCCCGTGGCCTGGTGGTGAGCTTCGGCAACGCCTCGGGTGCGGTGGACGGTGTGAACCTGGGAATTCTCTCGGCCAAGGGCTCGCTCTACGTCACCCGCCCGACCCTGGCGACCTACGCCAACAACGCCGAAAACCTGCAGCGCATGGCCGATGAACTGTTCGCAATGATCACCAGCGGCAAACTCACGGTGGACATCAACCAGCGTTACCCACTGGCGGAAGCGGCCAAGGCCCATACCGAGTTGTCGGCGCGGCGCACGACGGGGTCGACCATTCTCCTGCCTTGAGTTACAGGGTGTTTGTGATGGCCTCATCGCGGGCAAGCCTTGCTCC
>NZ_ATLN01000029.1:0-15916 GCF_000416195.1 Pseudomonas sp. CFII68 | reverse complement strand
TATCGCGAGCAAGCTTTGCTCCCACAGATTTGACGGGTGTACGACCAGGAGAGCCAGGTCGGCTACCAGGCCGCCTCGCGGTGGACGTTGATTTCGGCGCCCCGTTAACCACGCTGGCCGAACGCAGGCATTGCGCAGTGGGCAACCCGGCATGGATGCCGGGTTAGCCGCGCTGGGCCATGGATGGCCCTTCGCGGCGGCCCACGGAGCAATGCCTTCGTTCGGGCACACCGAGCCTAGGCGAGGTGCCAAGTGGTGGGGCAAGCCTTTTTTGCTTACTTTTTTTGGCGTCTGAAAAAAAGTGAGTCGCCGTAAGGGCGAAACCCTAAGTGGCCGTTACCGCAGCAATGGATATGTACTCAATCAACAAGAGCTCAGCACCAGTCAATGCCCCTCCGCCATCTCAACCTGGCCGGACTGCGGTGTCACGATGTCGCCCAAGTCGATGTGTTTCCAAGCCGGTTTCGCCCCCAACCGCGCATTAAAGCGATAGTTGAAAGTGAAATCATCATCGGTTGGTTGGCTCAGGGATTTCCCATAGGCCGATTCAACCCCGGCCGGCTCGTACCCCATCAACTGCAACAGCGTCGGGAAGATGTTGTAGTGGCTGGAGCGATCTTTGTTCTGTGCCCAGGCTCGGCGCCAGTCCAGGGCATGCAACTGCGCGCCCTGGATCACCACCAACGGCACCAACCCCTCCTCCGCCACCGGGTCACCGCCGCAATGGGTGTTGAGCCCGGGGTTGCCGCGCTCGTGCAAGTCCTGGCCGTGGTCGGAGGTATAGATCAACACCGCATGGCTCAAATCAGCCTGCTGGAAGATTCGCTTGAAGAACTCGCCGACGTTCCACAGCAAGGTGTTCTGGTAGGCGTTGCGGTACAACAGCCAATCATCTTTCTGGCCATTGAAGCCGTCGCGGCTGCCGGTGTCGACCACGTCCTGGAACTGCCCTCGCGGCAAGGCTGGGCGGTAGTTCATGAAGTCGTCGGGGTATTTGTCGTGTACCGGGAAATGCGCCCCCACTTTGTTGACCACCACCAGCTCGGCCTGGTTGTCGCCCAACAGCTCGATCAACTTCGCCGCCGCCGCCATGTCACGGTCGCGCACGCTGGCCTGGTCGAATTGGACGAATTCGTCGATGTCCTGTTTTTCCAGTTCGGTCATCAGGTTCTGCAGGTAGCCGCCGGTGCGCTGGGCGTCGATGTAGACGGTACGCAAACCGGCCTTCTTGGCATACTGCCAGATCGACGGTCGGGTGCTGTTGATGCGCACGTAGTCGGTGCGCGTGCCGCCGTAGCGCAGGGTGACGTTGGTGTCGGCGCTGCAATTGGCGATGGAGGCCGCATAGCCGAAATTGAAGACATCCACGCCCTCGGGCGGCGTCTTCAGGCCGGTGTGCACGCCGAACGGCGTGTTGATATCCAGGTAATTGCCGCCAATGCTTTCATCGATGATCAGCACGATATCCTGCTCGATCATAGACGATCGTCGTACCAGGGTGACCGGCTCCCGGGGGCCGACGGTGTTGTGCAAGGACTCGTAGGCAAACAGATTCAAATAGGCCAAGGGCGTGTACATCACCGGCAGGCCGCGTGCACCCTCGCCTGCCCGCACGAACAACACGCCACTGAGCAACAACACGCCCAACACGGGCGCCGCCATGGGCAGGTAGCCGGGCAACCGCAGCGACCTTTGAGGCTTGAGCGCGATGCCGAACAACAGCAGCAAGCCGCTGATCACCGCGCTGATAATCACCTCGCGGTACTGATAGGCCGCCTCCTGGATAAATCCTCCCGAGTACACCAGCGAAACGAACTGGCTATAGGTCAGGTAACTGTCCGTGACCCGGGTGTACACCTCGAAAAACACCGCTGAAAAAAACATCGCCAAGGCAAACACATGCCTCACCAAGGTCTGGCGTATGTAGGCGCTCATCCACAGCGCCAGCACCAACAGCACAAACATGGTGCCGAAAAGCAAGGTTGCCAAGCCCAAGCCCAACGCGTCGAGACGGTCGAGGTAATAGTCGTATCCCTTGAGCAGGTACAGAACCAGCAGCAGTTCCTTGAGGTAACGGGCCATGTTTTCCTCGACCGGATCGCACTGTCGAAAGCGCTTCGTTCCTGCACGTTAGCAGCCGATGTTCAAAGCGCAAGAAATGCTTCACCCGAACCATGCGTCAAAAAAAAGTTACCCCAAAAATGACACGAAATGCCGTCACAAAATGTAAAAATCTATGGATTACTACCGTTTATCGCTTTGTCAAATTCCCGTAAAGCCCAATAAAACAGCCACTTTATTAAGACAGTCAAGGACTTGATATCAAAAGGCCCGACTTCACTTGAATTGCCAACACTGACAACTGTCATTTTGCTGACACGCTTTTCTGAAGCTGCGCTATACCCCTCTAAACAGTTTCATCCGAGTTACATCATTCGGTCTGCGAGGCGCGCCAAAAATGGACGTGAGCGTATTTGGTACGGGGTATGTCGGGCTAATCCAGGCGGCCGCAATGGCCGACGTCGGACACCGCGTTTTGTGCATCGACATCGACCCGAAAAAAATCCAGCAACTGCAACAAGCCGTACCCACCATCAGCGAGCCGGGGTTGTCCAGCTTGCTCGAAGACAACATCAAAGCCGGACGCTTGTCGTTCAGTTCCCAGGCCAGCGACGCGGTCAATCATGGCGAGCTGATTTTCATCGCCGTCGGCACCCCCGCCGATGAAGACGGCTCGGCCGACCTGAGCCATGTGCTGGCCGTCACCCAGCAAATCGCCGACTTCATGGACAGCGACCGCACCCTGGTCATCAAGTCCACGGTGCCGGTGGGCACCGCCGACAAAGTGGCCGAATGCGCTCGCCAGGCACTGGCGCGGCGAGGCCTGAAACAGCTGAACGTGCGCGTGGTGTCCAACCCCGAGTTTCTCAAGGAAGGCAGTGCGCTGGCCGATTGCATGCGCCCCGACCGGATCATCGTCGGCACCGCCGACCCGCTGGCCCGCGACCAGATGACGGAGCTCTACGCGCCCTTTTGCCGCAACCACGAAAAACTGATGTTCATGGACAACCGCAGCGCCGAACTGACCAAGTACGCCGCCAATGCCATGCTCGCCACCCGCATCAGCTTCATGAACGAACTGGCCAACCTCACCGAACGGCTGGGCGCCGACATCGAAGCGGTGCGCAAAGGCATCGGCTCGGACCCACGCATCGGTTATCACTTCATCTACCCCGGCTGCGGTTTCGGCGGCTCGTGCTTCCCCAAGGACCTGCGGGCCCTGCTGCACACCGCCGAGCAAAGCGGCATGCCACTGCGCCTGCTGCGCAGCGTCACCGACGTCAACGACAGCCAGCGGCACATCCTCTTCGAGAAACTGGCGAAACAGTTCCAGGAGGGCCTGGCCGGCAAGTCGATTGCCATCTGGGGCCTGGCGTTCAAGCCCAACACCGATGACATGCGTGAAGCCCCCAGCCGCTACCTGATGGAAGCGCTGTGGCGCGAAGGCGCCCGAGTCCATGCCTATGACCCGGAAGCCATGTCCGAATGCCGGCGCCTCTACGGCTATCGCAAGGACCTGAACCTCTGCGCCACCCGCGACGATACTCTGGAGGATGCCGACGCCCTGGTGATCTGCACCGAGTGGAAGAATTTTCGCGTGGTGGACTTCGACCTGCTGGCCAGCAAGTTGCGCGCCCGGGTGATCATCGATGGCCGCAACCTGTACAACCCCGAACACCTGGCCGCCGCCGGGTTGCTGTATCGCGGTATCGGGCTGCGGCACACCGTGCCCGGTACTCCGACACCAGGGCCACAAGCGTGAACATCCTGGTCACCGGCGCAGCCGGCTTCATCGGCGCCCACGTCGTGCTGCGACTGCTGCGCGACGGCCATCGGGTGTGCGGGCTGGACAATTTCAACGACTACTACGACCCGCAGCTCAAGCACGACCGCGTGACCTGGGTAAACGACCAGGCCGGCGATTTTCCCCTGGCGCGGATCGATCTGGCCGACGCGCCGGCCATCGATGAACTGTTCCAGGCCCGGCGCCCGGACGTCGTGATTCACCTCGCGGCCCAGGCCGGCGTGCGCTACTCCCTGGAGAACCCGCAGGCCTATGTCGACAGCAACATCACCGGGTTCCTGAACATCCTGGAAAACTGCCGCCGCTATCCGGTCAAGCACCTGATCTACGCCTCCTCAAGTTCGGTATACGGCGCCAACTCGCGCACGCCTTATTCGGTGCAGGACAACGTCGACCATCCGCTGTCGCTGTACGCGGCCAGCAAAAAAGCCAACGAACTGATGGCCCACAGCTACAGCCACCTGTTCGGCATTCCCTGCACCGGCCTGCGCTTCTTCACGGTGTACGGCCCTTGGGGCCGGCCGGACATGTCGCCGATCCAGTTTGCCCGCGCCATCGCCGAAGACCACGTGCTGCAGCTGTTCAACCACGGCGAACACCAACGCGATTTCACCTACATCGACGACATCGTCGAAAGCATCGCCCGCCTGATCGAACGTGCGCCCCAGGTCACGCCACTGTTGGATCACGAACAACCGGACCCGGCCACCAGCCGCGCGCCCTGGCAGATCTACAACATCGGCGGGCAGCACCCGGTGGCGCTGCGCACCTATGTCGCGCTGCTGGAAAAACACCTGGGACGAACCGCCCGTATCGAATTGCTGCCCCTGCAAGCGGGGGATGTGCTCAACACCTGCGCCGATGCCAGCGACCTGGCACGGGCCACCGGCTTCAAGCCGTGTATCGAACTGGACGACGGCCTGGGTCGTTTCATCCAGTGGTTCGTCGATTACTACGCAGTACCCATCGCCCATACGCCGTTCGCGGCTGAAGTTCAGCGGAGGAGTCTATGACCCGACATGAGCAAGTCATCGAGATCAACGCCCCGGGACGCGACAAGCGTGTCGATCCGGAGCACCGCAGGCGCCTGGACGCGGCCATCCACCGCCAGGGCCGTGGTTGGTTGACCGGTCGCGACGGCGGCCGGCCCTGGACGGTCTCGCGCACCAACCGCGTAGTGGCCTGCCTCGGCGCACTGGCGATCCTGCTGGTGTTCTGCCCGCTGCTGCTGGGCCTGGCGCTGCTGGTGAAGTTCTCCAGCCCCGGTCCCGTGTTGTTCGTGCAAAAGCGCACCGGGTATCGCGGGCGGGTCTTCGGCATGTACAAGTTCCGCACCATGGTTGCCGACGCCGAGGCTCTCAAGGAGTCGCTGCGCCACCTCAACAAACACGGCGCCGAAGCCATCGACTTCAAGATCGACAACGATCCGCGCATCACGCCCATCGGCCGGTTCCTGCGACGAAGCAGCCTCGATGAACTGCCGAACCTGATCAATGTAGTGACCGGCGACATGCGCCTGGTGGGCCCGCGGCCGACCTCGTTCAACGCCTATCGCTACAAGGACAACCATCTTGTGCGCCTGAGCATCTACCCCGGCATGACCGGCCTTTGGCAGATCTCCGGGCGCAGCAATATCGACTTCGACCAGCGCGTGGAATTGGACCTCAGCTATATCGCTGAACAGAGCCTGTGGCTGGATTTGAAGATCCTGATGATTACCCCCTTCAAAGTTTTCAGCGGCCACGGAGCGAGTTAAATGGACGGTTCAACCAATATCCTGACCATAGCAAGCCCGAGCGAGACCAACCTGACCTCGACCGTGCTCGACCCTTCCCTGCGGATCCTGCTCTTGACGGCCGCCAACACCGGTACCGGCACCAGCACCAGCGCCATGGCGCTGGCCGCTCAACTGGCGCAGATGAGCAACGGCCGCGTACTGCTGGTGGATGCCAGCCAGTCACCGCGCAACCTCAGCCAGCAGCTGTCGTTGCACAAGGAGCGCGGTTTCACCGACCTGTTGTTCAACAGCCTCGCCCCGCCCTTGTTGCAGGACTGCGTGGTGCAAGCGTCCAGCCTGCCCTTCGACGTGCTGCCCCACGGGCGCCTGGGCCGCAATGCCGAGCACCTGAGCCCCGAGCGACTGCGCCCACTGTTCAGGCAACTGGCGGCGCAGTACCGCTTTGTGGTGATCGACGCCGACGCAGTGTATTCGGCCAGCGACACGCTGGTACTCAGCACCCAGGTAGACGGCGTGGTGCTGGTGGTGCGCGGTGAAGACACCCGCTGGGAAGTGGCCCAGGCCGCTCGCCAACGCCTGTCCCAGGCCGGCGCGAAGGTGGTGGGCAGCGTGTTCAACCGCCGCAAGTACTACATGCCCAAGTGGCTCTACAACAACCTGTAAGCCTGCAAAAGGATGACGAGATGAACGCCAGAATGCTTGTCCTGCTGTTGCTGCCGCTTGCCGGTTGCTCCAGTACCAGTGATACCCGCTCGATGCCGGTGCAGATCCTCACGGCTGCGCCGGCCAATGCCCAGGCCACCGACATGCCCAAGGTCGAACAGACCTTGCGGCCCCAGGATGTACTGGATGTGATCTTCCACATCGGCACGACCTCCTCCCAGGCATATCGAGTGCAACCGGGCGACCAGGTTGCCCTGAACTTCACCGCCGCCAGCCAGCTCAATGGCACGCAACAGGTGATGCCCGACGGCCGTATCGAACTGCCTGGGGCCAACACCTCGGTGAAAGTCGCCGGGTTGACCACCGACGAGGCGCGCCTGGCGGTGCAGCGTGCCTATGACCAGAAGATGCTGTTCCAACCCAATCGCAACCAATTGACCGTCCTGGTGACCAGCCCGCTCTCCGGCGAGGCGAACCTGCGCAACACCCTGACCCACCCGGCCACGGGCATGAGTCGGGAAATCATCGTGGGCCGGGATGGCTACGCCAGCTTCCCGGAAATTGGCTCGGTGCCGTTGCAAGGCATGACCGTCACCCAGCTGGAGACCCTCCTCAACGAGCGCTACGCCCAACTGCCCGGCCACATGACCGTGGATGTGCTGCTCAAGTCCACCGCCGGCAACGAGATCTATGTACTCGGTGAAGTGGCCCAACCCGGCGCCTATGCGATCCGCCGGCCGATCTCGGTTCTCGAAGCCCTGACCCTGGCCCGTGGCACGAACGTCAAGGCCCGGCTCGACTCGGTGATGATCATGCGCCGCAACGGCAACCAGGTCGAAGCCCGTCACTACGACGTGGAAAAGGCCTTGAGCGGCGACGCCTCGCAGATCGCCTACCTGCAGCCGGAGGACATGTTGTACGTGCCCAAGACCGGACTGGCCAAAGCCGGCGAAACGGCCAGGCAACTGGCCGACGTAGTGCTGTTCCAGGGCGTCGGGTTCGGCTTCGGCTACCGCGTCGACAACAAAGGCAGCGACAACTGAAACTCAGGTGACCGATCATGAACCCCAAGGAAAATTATTTGCATGAGTTTTTCAGGATCTTCTTCGCCAACAAGCAGTGGGTGAAGCGCGTTTTCCTGATCTTCGCCGTGATCGCCCTGGTGCTGCCGTTGATGCTCAAGCAGAGCTTCGATATCACCGCCCAGGTGATCGTCCAGTCGAAAAAACTCTCCCAGGGCGACGCCACCACGTCGCTGAACCAAGAGAACGCGACCTTCATCCCGCCGTCCCTGGCGGACATGGAAACCGAGAGCAATATCCTGCGCTCGCCGGCGTTGATCCGACAGACCATCAGCACCCTGCGCGACCAGGGCGAATACACCCCAAGCCCCGGCATTTTCAACAAATGGGTGAGCGAACCGCTCAAGCTCTACATCACCCGACCGCTGCGCGAGTACGTCATCAACCCGCTGCGCGATGGCCTGGGGTTAGAGGTCGATCCGGTGCGCGACACCGTGCTCGATACGCTGACCGAAGAGGCCATCGAAAACCTGAAGATCGAGACCCTGCCCGGCTCCAACGTCATCTCCATCGTCTACAGTTTCGGCGACCCGGCCCAAGGCACCCGGTTCGTGGCGCAACTGCTGCAGAACTACCTCAGCAACCGCCAGGACCTGCAATCGATCGAAATGCCGCAGACGTTCTATGAGCAGAAGAAAGCCCAATACCAGACCCGTCTCGACGGCCTGGAAGGCACCCGCCTGGGGCTGCTGGAAAACATCGGTTCATCCGACCCCAAGGAAGAAATCACTTTCCGCCTGAACGCCATCAACACCGAAGAACAGGCCCTGAACCTGTACCAGGATCGCCTGCTGCAAAGCCAACGCTGGCTCGATTACCTCAAGACCAGTCTCGCCGCAGCGAACAGCTCGCGGTTCAACGACTACACCTTCCCGTTCACCTTCACCACCACCGTGGACAACATTGCCTTCGAAGACCGGGAAATCAGGCAACTGGGCGAGCAACTGACCAGCCAGGTCAGCCGCTACATGAATGACCTGGCGATCTTCCAGCCCGGCAGCGAACCGATGCTGCTGGCCCGGGAGCAGATCATCCGCACACGCCAGCAGTTCCTGAAAGTGGTGAACAACCGCATCCAGGAGCGCACCACCGACCTGGCGGTGGTCAGTTCGGTGATCAATCAGAAGATCGAGCGTATCGCCACCTTCAAGGAGCGCATCCACCAGTTGCAGGAAACCCAAAGCAAGCTGCGGCAGATGGACACTGAGATCAACGCCCTGCATGCGGCGTTCTCCACCTATGCCCAGCGTTTCGCCGAAGCCAGCACCGCGCGCTCGCTGGACACCGACCTGTCCAACGCGCGGGTCCTGAGCCCACCGTTCGAACCGACCGCCCCGGCCTTTCCCAAGCCGATGCTGATCATTGTCTTCGGCATGTTCAGCGGCCTGCTGCTGGCGATCGCCCTGGTCTATGTGCGTGAGTTCTTCGACCATCGCTTCAAGCACCCAGCGCAAATCACCCAGCAATTGGATGTGCCGGTGCTGTTGGTGATCAACGAGCAGTCCCCCGACCGGGTCAACCCGCACCGCAACTGGAGCCTGCCCAGCCTTGTCCATTGGGTGCGAAATTGAACGCGCCGTTCGGCCCGACCCGCCACAGCAGCCCCCTGTCGATCATTCATCTGCTCGACAGCGGCGGCTTCTACGGGGCCGAGCGGATGCTGCTCGATCATTGCCTGGCGACGCCCGGCCAGCACCAGGTGCTGTTCCTGGCGGCGCCACCGACCTTGATCACGCGTTTTCGCCAGGCCGGGGTCGATTGCCGTCATTGCGCCAGTTGGGCCGAGTTGTTGCAGCACCTGCGCCAGCGCCGGGACGAGCGACCACTGATCAACACCCACAACTTCAAGGGGCTGTTGTTCGGCTGGTCGGCGGCCACGCTGCTGCGCCTGCCGCTGGTGATCACCCAGCATGGCTTCACGCCACGGAGCCCCAAGCAGCGTTTCTATACCTGGCTGAGCCTGCAACTGTGCCGCACCGCCTCGGTCAAGCGGGTCGTCTGCGTGGCCGAGAGCATCGCCACGCTGCATCGCCGGGCCAGCGTGCGAGCGGAAAAACTCGATGTCATCCCCAATGGCCTGCCAGCGGCCAGTACGCCGTTGGCCCATCGCGCCGACAAGCAACGCTGGCGGGTCGGCTACGTCGGCCGCTTGAGCAGCGAGAAAGGCCCGGACCTGTTCCTCGACGCCATGATCCCGCTGTGCCAGAAGCATTCATCGCTGCACGCGGTGATGCTCGGCGACGGCCCGGAACGCCAGGCGCTGCTCAAGCGCATCACCGATGCCGGACTGCCCACGCGCATCGAATTGCCCGGCTACCAGACCGACATGAACGCCTGGTGGAGTCGCCTCGACGCCCTGGTGATCAGCTCACGCACCGAAGGCACGCCGATGATTCTGCTCGAAGCCATGCAGGCCGGCGTGCCGGTGGTGGCGTTCGGCGTCGGCGGCATTCCCGACGTGTTGCAGGACCGCCATAACGGCCTGCTCGCGGCACCGGCCGACAGCGCGGAACTGGCGGCGCAGATCGAAACGCTGTTCAGCGAACCGCCCCTGGCGCGGATCCTGGCCGACAACGCGCGCCGCACCCAACGGGACCGCTACGACCTGCGCACGCTGGCCGAACGCTGGTCGCAGCTTTACATCCGCACGGCACGGGAGGCCCGCTCATGATTGTCCCACTCTCGATCATCAGTCTGCTGGGCCTGGTGTGCCTGGCGTTGCTGGCCAGCCCTTATCCGTTCCTCGCGCCGGGCGCGGTGTTCGGTCTGGTCGGCGTTGCCGTGCTGTACCGCAAGCCCATGTGGGGCCTGTTGGGCATTGCCGCCCTGGTGCCGTTCGAAGGCCTGTTCAAGGACAGCGCCTTTTCCGGCAGCAAATTCTTTGGCCTGGCGCTGATCATGATCCTGATGTTGCAGTTGGCCCTGCACCAGATTCCCGGGACGCGCCTGCGCAGCAATATCTGGCGGCCGCTGATCGGCTTCATGCTGCTGTACGGCCTGAGCCTGTTGCTGTCGGAAAACATGGGCCTGTCCACGACCCATTTTCGCGAGCTGACGGTGGGGTTGATCCTGTTCGTGATCACCTTGCTGATCGGTCGTGAATTGAACCTGGATCTGTTCTGCCGACTGATGACCTTGAGCGTCACCACCACCTGCGTGCTGGCGATGTTTTCGGCCAAGTACCAGGACCAGGGCCGCGCGTCCGGCCTGCTGGAAGACCCGAACACCTTCGCCCTGCTGATCGCCTTTACCGTGCCGCTGGCGTTGCTGCTGGTGGTGCGTGGCCCAAGCTTGCTGCACCGGTTGTTCTGGGGCGGCTGTTTCATCCTGCTGCTGGGCGGCATGACCAAGACCGAGTCGCGCTCAGGGCTGGTGGTGTTGATGCTCAGCCTGATGATCGGCCTGTATCACTACCGCGCGCAGTTGCCGCGTATCCGTCCACGGCACCTGGGCTTCGCCATGCTTGGGCTGGCATTGCTGATTCCCTTGGCAATCGCCGTGATGCCGGCCGGCTACGTCGCGCGCATCCAGTCATTGAGCATCCTCAGTGCCGGCGCCAGCGCCCACCAGGACGAATCCCTGGGCCGCCGTGCTTCGTACATCCTGGTCGGCAGCCAGATGATCCGCGAGAACCCGATGCTCGGCTCAGGCCCCGGGACCTTTCCCCTGCACTACGCGCCCACCGGCTATGCCAAGGCGTTCTCAGCCAACCGCAAACTGAGTGACCTGTATCGCCGGGCCCATAACACCTACCTGGAAATCTTCAGCGAAATCGGCATCCCGGCCGGGCTGATGTTCGTCGCCATGATCGGCCTTGGCCTGTACAACCTGCTGCACGCCCGTCGGCTCTGGCTGCAGCGGCGGGACTGGGCGCAGGCGGACCTGCTGACGCACCTGGGCATGAGTTTCCTCTCGCTGGCGTTGTTCCTGATGTTCCTCAGTGCGCCGAACCACAAGTTGCTGTGGATCATGCTCGCCCTCACCAGTGTGTTGCGCTACGACGCCGAGCAGGCCGCGCCACAGGAGGCTCGTCCATGAGCTGCGTCAGCATTGTCATCCCGATGTACAACGAGGCCCGGCACATCGGCCGTACGCTGCAAGCGGCGCAGGAAGCCGCCCGCCAGGCAGGCCTGGCATGTGAATTGATCGTGGTGGACAACGGCTCCGACGACCACGGCCCGCGCATCGCCAACGAGTTGGGGGCACGGGTGTTGATCGTGCCAGGCGTGCACATCGGCGCCCTGCGCAACCGCGGTGCCGCCGCCGCCCAGGGTGACTGGCTGGCGTTCATCGATGCCGACATCGAAATGCCGGCCGACTGGCTCACGCTGCTGCTGGAGCTCGAAGGTCACCAGGGCGACGTACTCGGCCTGGACCTCGACACGCCCCGGCAGGCGCCGTGGTTCGCCGAAGCCTGGCAGCGCCGCAGCCAACGCCCGGGGTCACGCCTCCTGCATCGGGTGCAGTGGCTGCCCAGTGCCAACCTGTTGATGCGTCGCCGCTGGTTCGAACGGGTCGGTGGCTTCGACGAAACCCTGCGCACTGGCGAAGACAAGGACTTCTCCTGGCGCCTGCGCCAGGCCGAGGCGCAATTGCTGCTGGTCAACGAAAGCGTGGCCCTGCACTGGGGCTACGAGGGCAGTTGGCGCGAGTGGATGAGCAAGGAACTGTGGCGCCAGGGCAGCCATCTGCAATTGCTCCGCAGCCATGGCCCGAGCCTGCGCCTGCTGCGTTTCCCGGCGCTGTCAGTGGGCGCCTGGGGCTTGGACCTGCTGGCCGTGCTCGCGTTGCTCCAGGGGCAGTTGCACCTGGCGCTGACGTTGTTGCTGGTCACCGCCCTGCCGCCTTTGTTCCTGAGCCTGCGCCAGAGCCGGCGCGAGCCGCGCCTGACCTTGCAATTGTGGGCCTTGCATGGCGTGCGCCTGCACCTGACCGGCGCCGCCCTGCTGCTCAACCTGTGTCATTGGAATGCCAGGAGACCTGCCCGTGGCTGAATTCATTTATTGGTCGTGCCTGTTGCTGCCGGTGTACGCCTACCTCGGTTACCCCTTGATGTTGAGCCTGCTGGTGCCGCTGTTTCCGCTGCGGCGCTACGGCAAGGCGTTGCCGATGGACGTGAGCATCGTCATTGCCGCCCACAACGAGGCGCGGCACATCGAAGAGAAGTTGCGCACCTTGCTGGCCCAGGACTATCGGGCCCATTCGCTGCAAATCATCCTCGCCAGCGACGGCTCCACCGACGACACGGTGGCCTGCGCGCGCAAGGTGATCGATCCGCGCATCAGCGTGCTCGACCTGCCGCGCCAGGGCAAGGCCGCCGCCCTCAATACCGGTGTCGCCCACAGCAGCGGTCAGATCCTGGTGTTTACCGACGCCGATAACCAATGGGCCAACGACACCCTCGGCCATCTGCTGGCGCCCTTGGGCGATCCCGAAGTCGGCGCCTGTGCCGGGCACATGGAAATCCCGGTGCCGGGCAAGGGCCTGAGCCTGGGCGACAGCCTGTATCGTCATTACGAAGGCTGGTTGCGTCGGGTGGAGAGCCGCACCGGTTGCATGGTCTCGGCCGACGGTGCGCTGTTGGCCCTGCGCCGGGGGCTGTTCCAACCGATACCGGCCCAGGTCAACGATGACTTTTTCCTCAGCACCTGCGCACCCGCCGCCGGCAAATCCATCGTCTATGCCCCCCTGGCCCGGGTGACTGATCAGGGCGTGGACGAAGCCGACAAGCAGTTTCGCCGTCGCCAGCGAGTCACCGTCGGCGGGTTGCAGAGCCTGGCCCAGCGCCGGGCGTTGCTTAACCCACTGCGTCACGGGCTCTACGCCATCGGGCTGATCAGCCACAAGTTGATCCGCCGCCTGGCGCCGGTGTTGCTGCTGCCACTGTTGCTGAGCAATGCCTGGCTGTGGAACGACCATCCGTTCTATCGCCTGAGCCTGGTGGCGCAATTGCTCGGTTACGCCATGGCGCTGATCGGTTTGATGGACGCGCGCCACCGCTTGCCCCGGCCCTTTCGCCTGGCCGCATTCGTACTGGTGACGCTGGCGGGCATGAGCATCGGGCTCTGGCAGTTCCTGCGGGGCCAGCGCTACAGCCAATGGAACCCCGAGCAGAACCGCTGAGGAGAAGGGCCGATGTCGATCAAACAAGTCTTCAAGCGCACCGGCGGCTGGCTCTACCTGAACACGTCCCTGGGTCGCCATCCCCTGCGTGGCGCCGGCGTGATCCTGATGCTTCATCGTGTGTTGAATAACGACCGCGCCGCGGAGCTGCCCCATCGCAACGAGTTGTGCGTGGGGCCCGAAGCGTTTGAACATTTGCTGATCTGGCTGCAACGGCATTTCGAGTGCGTGCCGCTGATGAGCTTGTTGCTGGCCGATCCTGAAAACGTCCCGAACCGCCCGCGGGTCGCCCTGACCTTCGACGACGGTTGGCGCGACAACGCCATGAATGCCTTTCCGTTGTTGCGCCAGTACCAGGTGCCGGCGAGTATTTTCCTCTCCACCGATTTCATCGGCAGCCGCCAGCACTTCTGGTGGGAAAGCATCGGCGAAACCCTCTGGGGCAGCCATGGCCAGGTGGCACGGCGCACATTGATCGAGCACTTGCAGCACATCGGTCGACCGTTGCCGGTGCTGCTCGATGACATCGACGACGAGCGCCGCAGCCTGGCGCTGCTGCATTATCTGCAAAGCCTCAAGAGTCTCGACACACACACGTTGAGCGACCTTACCGACGCCTGCCCACAGGGCGCCCAGCCCCAGGCCCTGGACTGGCCCCAGGTGCGCATGCTCGAAGACTCCGGCCTGGTCCGCTTTGGCCCCCATGGCGCCAGCCACGCGATCCTGACCGGGCTGGACGACCAGCGCCTGCACGAAGAACTGACGCGCAGCTGGATCGCCCTGGAAAACGGCTGCGCCCACCCCTTGCCGGTGTATTGCTACCCCAACGGCGATAACGATGAGCGCGTGCGCCAACAGGTGGCGGCCCATGGTTTTGCCTTCGCCCTCGGCACCGAGGCGGGGCTGTATCGCAACGACGGCGATCCCTTGAACGTGCCACGTTTCGGCGTCAGCCAACACAATGCCCATCACCCTGAATTACTGGCCTGGCGCATTCGCCGAGGGGCACGCCCATGAGCCGCGCTCACTACCTCAAGCACCTGGCGCTGAGCATGGGCACGCGCCTGGCGATGATCGGCCTGCGCCTGCTGCGCAATGTGCTGCTGGCGCGGATTCTCGGGCCCAGCGAACGTGGGTTGTTCGCCTTGCTCAGCACCCTGCCGGACCTGATCAGCGCCGCCACCAGCGGCGGGCTGAATTCCGCCGTGGGTTATCAGGCGGCGCAGCAGCGCTCGATGGGTCTGTTGCTCAGCCAGGTGCTGGTCTTCGGCTGCCTGCTGGCCGGGCTGCTGACCTTGCTGGTGGTGGCGCTGGTGCGCGAGTTCGGCGGCGAACTGGACATCGCCACGCAATTGGGATTGCTCGCCTGGCTGTTGTTGCTGGCCGTGCCGTTGACCGTGCTCAAGAGCGGCCTGCTGACACTGCACAACGCCTCCGGTGGCGTGGGTGCCTTCAATGCCTTGCGCCTGATGGAATCCCTGGCGCCGCTGCTGCTGTTCCTGGTGTTGTTCTGGATGTGGAAAGATGCCGCCCTGGAAGCGGCGCTGATCAGTTGGCTGGCGGGCCTGAGCCTGGTGGTGCTGGCCGGTTGGATGTGGTTGCGCCGCGATCATGTGGTCACTCTGCGCTGGGATCGCACCCATCAGAACGAACTGTTGCGCTACGGCGCCCGCAGCCATCCGGACTTGTTGTTCCAGCAAATGCTGCTGCGCTCGGACTTCCTGTTCATCGGTGCCCTGCTGGGCAGCACGGCCCTGGGTCACTACGCCATGGCCAGCGCCGCCGCCGAACTGCTGCTGATCGTGCCGGAGGCCGTCACCACGCCGCTGATGAAACGCCTGTTGCAGCAGGACCGCGACATGCAGCGCCTGACGCCATTGGCCTTGCGCCTGACCGCCACGGTGATGCTCGGCGCCTGCCTGAGCATGGCGCTGATCGGCCAATGGCTGATCGTCACCTTGTTTGGCGCCGCCTACCAGCCGGCGTATCCCGCCTTGCTGGCGCTGCTGCCGGGGCTGTTCGGGCTGTGCTACGCGAGCATCCTGCGCCTGGATCTGCTGGGCAAGGACCGACCTGGCACGGTTTCGCTGCTGATGGGCGTGGGGGCGCTGCTGAACCTGGCGCTGAACCTGATCCTGATTCCCCGCTACGGCATCGTCGGGGCCGCCGCCGCGTCGTCAATCGCCTACCTGGGCGTGACCCTGGCGCTGCTGGCCATGTACTGCCGCCTCAGCGGCGTAGCGCTGTGGCAGACACTGATCATCCTGCCCAGCGACTTGCTGCCGATGCGCAAAATGCTGCTTGGGAAATCGGCATGAGTGCGGTTGCCAGCCAAACCGGCATCGCGAGCAAGCTCGCTCCCACAGGGGGTGGTGGTGACCTTGTGAGAGCGCCGAATCAGCTTGCAGTGAAGGTGGATGTGCCGCCCTCTTCGCGAGCAAGCCC
>NZ_ATLN01000028.1:0-2031 GCF_000416195.1 Pseudomonas sp. CFII68 | reverse complement strand
TCGCGAGCAGGCTCGCTCCCACAGTTGGGTCGAAGTACAGCTGCCAGAACCCGGTCGACTGTCCACAGATCTGACAGGTGTACGACCGGGAGAGCCAGGTCGGCTATAAGGCCGCCTCGCGGTGGACGTTGATCTCGGCGCCCCGTTAACCACGCTGGCCGAACGCAGGCATTGTGGAGTGGGTAACCCGGCATGGATGCCGGGATAGCCGCGCTGGGCCATGGATGGCCCTTCGCGGCGGGCCCACGGAGCAATGCCGGAGTGAGGGCATGCCGAGCACTAGCGAGGCACCGAGTGGTGGGGCAGGAGCGTTTTGCTTACTTTTGCGCTTCTCAAAAGTGAGCCGCCGTCAGGGCGGAACCCTAAGTAGCCGTTACCACGAAAACGGATATGTACCCAGTCAACAAGAGCAAAGCCAGCTGACAGGCCGCCATCGCGAGCAAGCTCGCTCCCACAGTGGAATACGTCCATCCAATCGATTGTTTTGCCGTTCGATAATCGCCCAAAACCCGCAAACGGCAATTGAACCGATCCCGGGCGGCCCTTCACCATCGCTCGCACAAAACCAATAACAACAGGTTCGACGCCATGCCCCTACACCCCGCCTCACCCGGCTGATCCCCAATCGCCCTGACGACCCTGGCTCCACCCTTAGCGCCTGCACCTCAAACGTGCGGCAGCAACTCGCTTCGTCCACAAAAAATAGAGACAACGCCCATGAAGCCCATACAGCACCTGTTCCCCAGCCTCATTGCCGCCGCCCTGACCAGTACCGCCCTACCCGTCCTGGCGGCGGAATCGGGGTTTGTCGAAGACGCCAAGGTCAACCTCAACCTGCGCAACTTCTACATCAACCGCAACTTCACCAACCCGAACAATACCCAGGGCAAAGCCGAGGAATGGACCCAGAGTTTCATCCTCGACGCCAAGTCCGGCTTCACCCAGGGCGTGGTCGGTTTCGGCGTGGACGTGCTGGGCATGTACTCGGTCAAGCTCGACGGCGGCCGCGGCACGGCCGGTACGCAATTGCTGCCGGTGCACGATGACGGTCGTCCGGCCGATGACTTCGGTCGCCTGGGCGTGGCCCTCAAGGCCAAGGTATCGAAGACTGAACTGAAGGTCGGCGAATGGATGCCGGTGCTGCCGATCCTGCGTTCCGACGACGGTCGTTCCCTGCCCCAGACCTTCCGTGGCGGCCAGGTGACCTCCACCGAAATCAGCGGCCTGACCCTCTACGGCGGCCAGTTCCGTGGCAACAGCCCGCGCAACGACGCGAGCATGGAAGACATGTCGATGAACGGCCGTGGCGCGTTCACCTCCGACCGTTTCAACTTCGGCGGCGGTGAATACGCCTTCAACGAAAAACGCACCCAGGTCGGCGTCTGGTACTCGGAGCTGTCCGACATCTACCAGCAAAAATACTTCAACCTGACCCACAGCCAGCCTATCGGCGACTGGACCCTGGGCGCCAACCTCGGCTACTTCATCGGCAAGGAAGACGGCAGCGCGCTGGCCGGCGACCTGGACAACAAAACCGCGTTCGCCATGCTCTCGGCCAAATACGGCGGCAACACCTTCTACGTCGGCCTGCAGAAAGTCGGTGGTGACGATGCCTGGATGCGCGTCAACGGCACCAGCGGCGGCACCCTGGCCAACGACAGCTACAACTCCAGCTACGACAACGCCAAGGAAAAATCCTGGCAGTTGCGCCACGACTTCAACTTCGCCGCCGTCGGCGTGCCGGGCCTGACCCTGATGAACCGCTACATCAGCGGTGACAACGTGCACACCGCCACCGTTGACGACGGCAAGGAATGGGGCCGTGAAAGTGAGCTGGCCTATACCGTGCAGAGCGGCGCGCTGAAGAGCCTCAATGTGAAGTGGCGCAACTCGACGATGCGTCGGGATTACAGCACCAATGAGTTCGATGAGAACCGGTTGATCATCAGCTATCCGATCAGCTTGCTGTAAAAGCCAGGCATGGAGGGAGGCTGTACCATCGTCATCGCGAGCAGGCTCGCTCCCACAGGG
>NZ_ATLN01000027.1:0-49726 GCF_000416195.1 Pseudomonas sp. CFII68 | reverse complement strand
GGCTTGCTCGCGAAGGCGGTGTATCAGCCAGACATATATCGACTGACCCACCGCCTTCGCGAGCAAGCCCGCTCCCACAGGGTTTTGTGTCAGCTGATTTCCAGCATCGACTGCTGATCACCCTCGAAGGTCAAGTACTCAACCAACTCCGGCAACGGCAACGGCTTGCTGATCAGGAAACCCTGCACCTGGTCACAACCGAAACCGCGTAGCAGGTCCAGTTGCTCCCGGGTTTCCACACCTTCGGCCACCACTTCCAGGTTGAGGTTGTGCGCCAGGTTGATCATGGCGTGTACCAGCTTGCGGTTCTCTTCGCGCTGCTCCATGCCACCGACGAAGCTCTTGTCGATCTTGAGCAAGGCGATCGGCAGGCTGTTGAGGTGCACGAACGAGGAGAAGCCGGTGCCGAAGTCGTCGAGGGAGAAGCGCACCCCCAGGCGGCCCAGGGCATCCATGGTCTGCTTGACCAGCTCGCTACGGCGCATGACGGCGGTTTCGGTGAGTTCGAACTCCAGCCATTGGGCCTCGACACCCCGCTCGGCGATCAACCGGCTCAGGGTCGGCAGCAACTGGCTGTCCTGGAACTGCCGGAACGACAGGTTGACCGCCATGTGCAACGGCGCCAGCCCCCGCTCGCGCAGGGCCTGCATGTCCCGCAGCGCGCGGGAAATCACCCAGTAGCCCAGCGGCACGATCAGGCCGCTCTGTTCGGCCAGCGGCACGAACTCACTGGGTGGCAGCAAGCCACGTTCGCCGTGACGCCAGCGCACCAGAGCTTCGAGACCGACGATGTGGCCGCCATCGAGGTTCAGCCGTGGCTGGTAATGCAGTTCCAACTCGTCACGGCGCAGTGCCCGGCGCAGCTCGCTTTCCAGGTCGGCGAGGCTGCGGGCATTGCGATTGATGCGCTCGTTGAAGATATGAAAGGTGCAGCCCTGGGTGCTCTTGGCCTGCTGCATGGCGATGTGGGCGTGCCACATCAGTGGATCAGCGCCGGCCTGGGCGCGGGCGTGGGCAACGCCCAGGCTGCAGCCGATCAGCAGGCTTTCACCGTCCACCCAGTAGGGCTCGGCCAAAGCTTCGGTAATACGCTCGGCCATCCACTCGGCCCGCTGAGGTGCGCGGCGGGTGTCGATCAACAGGGCGAATTCATCACTGCCCAATCGCGCCAATTGATCGCCGGCCTCGAGCGAGCTCTTGAGCCGCGACACCACTTGCAGGATCAAGCGGTCACCGGCCTGGTGGCCGAGGGCGTCGTTGGCGTGACGAAAGTTGTCCAGGTCCAGGTGACCGAGCGCCAGGCCACGGCCGTCGTTTTCCGCCAGACGCGCCGCCAGCAGCGTCTGGAAACCCTGGCGATTGGCAATGCCCGTCAACGGGTCCTGTTCGGCGAGGCGCTGCAAGGTGTTTTCCAGCACGCCGCGTTCGCGCACATGGCGCAGGCAACGACGCAGGGTCGCGCTGTCGAGCACGTCGCGCACCAGCCAGTCGCTGACGCCGTCGGGGGCAGCCGCCGGCTCGTGCTCGAGCAACAGGATGGTCGGCAGGCTGCAACGACCCGGCGCCGGTTGCAACGTCGCAACGGTCAGCAACACCGCGTTGCGATTGTCTTCGAACAGGCTGCTGACGGACTCCCAGCTCGGCGCGCTGATCAACACGACCGAGGGCCCCAAGGGCACCAGGCACTCGCGCAAAATTGCTGACCACGCAGGCTCTTCGGCCAATAACAGCAAACGCAAGGGTTCGACAGGCGTTGACAAGCTGACTCCCTAGACTCTGCAAGGTGGTAGGCGCCGGGCATTATGACCTGCCCATGGGCAATGACCAATGCCAATGGTTCTCAAACACGCGGTTTAGGTGGTTTTTTTCCACTCCAAATCCTGCGCGGGACGCGATTGGCCCCACATCCTGCGTGAAAGTAACAAAAGCGGCAAATGACAATGCGCTGTGCGTCACAAGTCGGAGAGAGCAGCACAATTCTCAGAGCCTGTTAAAATGCCGGCCCATTTCGCAAACGACTCCCTGACTCTGTCATGTCCCGACTCAATCCCCGGCAGCAAGAAGCCGTGAACTATGTCGGCGGCCCTCTTTTGGTGCTCGCCGGTGCAGGCTCCGGCAAGACCAGCGTAATCACCCGCAAGATCGCGCACCTGGTCCAGAATTGTGGCATCCGCGCCCAGTACATCGTCGCCATGACCTTCACCAACAAAGCCGCCCGGGAAATGAAGGAACGGGTCGGCGGCCTGCTGCGCGCCGGCGAAGGCCGCGGCCTGACGGTCTGCACCTTCCACAACCTGGGCTTGAACATCATCCGCAAGGAACACGCGCGGCTGGGCTACAAACCGGGCTTCTCGATTTTCGACGAGACCGACGTCAAGGCCCTGATGACCGACATCATGCAAAAGGAGTACTCGGGCGACGACGGCGTGGATGAGATCAAGAACATGATCGGCGCCTGGAAAAACGACCTGATCCTGCCGCCCGAGGCCCTGGAAAACGCCCGCAACCCCAAGGAGCAGACCGCCGCCATCGTCTACACCCACTACCAGCGCACGCTCAAGGCGTTCAACGCGGTGGACTTCGACGACCTGATCCTGTTGCCGGTCAAGCTGTTCCAGGACCACGCCGACATTCTCGAGAAATGGCAGAACAAGGTCCGCTACCTGCTCGTGGACGAATACCAGGACACCAACGCCAGCCAGTATTTGCTGGTGAAGCTGCTGATCGGTACGCGCAACCAGTTCACCGTGGTAGGCGACGACGACCAGTCGATCTATGCCTGGCGCGGCGCGCGGCCGGAAAACCTGATGTTGCTCAAGGAAGACTACCCGTCGCTCAAAGTGGTGATGCTGGAGCAGAACTACCGCTCCACCAGCCGCATCCTGCGCTGTGCCAACGTGTTGATTTCCAACAACCCCCACGAGTTCGAAAAGCAACTGTGGAGCGAGATGGGCCACGGCGACGAGATCCGCGTGATCCGTTGCCGCAACGAAGACGCCGAAGCCGAGCGCGTGGCCATGGAAATCCTCAGCCTGCACCTGCGCACCGACCGGCCGTACAGCGATTTTGCGATCCTGTACCGCGGCAACTACCAGGCCAAGCTGATCGAGCTGAAACTGCAGCATCACCAGATCCCTTATCGCCTGTCGGGGGGCAACAGCTTTTTCGGACGCCAGGAAGTGAAGGACCTGATGGCCTACTTCCGTCTGATCGTGAACCCGGACGACGACAACGCCTTCCTGCGGGTGATCAATGTGCCGCGCCGGGAAATCGGTTCCACCACCCTGGAAAAGCTCGGCAACTACGCCACCGAACGCAAGATCTCGATGTACGCCGCCACCGACGAAATCGGCCTGGGCGAACATCTGGACAGCCGCTTCACCGACCGCCTGGCGCGCTTCAAGCGCTTCATGGACAAGGTTCGCGAACAGTGCGCTGGGGAAGATCCGATTTCGGCGCTGCGCAGCATGGTGATGGACATCGACTACGAGAACTGGCTGCGCACCAACAGCTCCAGCGACAAGGCTGCCGACTACCGCATGAGCAACGTCTGGTTCCTGATCGAGGCGTTGAAGAACACCCTGGAAAAAGACGAAGACGGCGACATGACGGTCGAGGACGCCATCGGCAAACTCGTGCTGCGCGACATGCTCGAGCGCCAGCAGGAAGAGGAAGACGGCGCCGAAGGTGTGCAGATGATGACGCTGCACGCCTCCAAGGGCCTGGAATTCCCCTACGTGTTCATCATGGGCATGGAAGAAGAAATCCTGCCGCACCGCTCCAGCATCGAGGCCGACACCATCGAGGAAGAACGGCGCCTGGCCTACGTCGGGATTACCCGGGCCCGTCAGACGCTGGCCTTCACCTTCGCCGCCAAGCGCAAGCAATACGGCGAAGTGATCGACTGTGCCCCCAGCCGCTTTCTCGATGAACTGCCGCCGGACGACCTGGCCTGGGAAGGCAACGACGACACGCCGACGGAAGTCAAAGTCGTTCGCGGCAACAGCGCCCTGGCGGATATACGCGCGATGTTAAAGCGCTAGAATCGACTACTTTTTTACCGACTTCAGGCGCTCACGCGTCATCAGAGGAGGCTTCATGGAAGCCCTGCACCAGAAAATTCGTGAACAAGGCATCGTGCTTTCCGATCAGGTCCTGAAAGTCGACGCGTTCCTGAACCATCAGATCGACCCGCAGTTGATGAAGCTGATCGGCGACGAATTCGCTGCGCTGTTCAAGGATTCGGGCATCACCAAGATCGTCACCATCGAAGCCTCAGGGATTGCCCCGGCGATCATGACCGGGCTGAACCTGGGCGTACCGGTGATCTTCGCCCGCAAGCAACAGTCCCTGACCCTGACGGAAAACCTGTTGTCGGCCACCGTGTATTCGTTCACCAAGAAAACCGAAAGCACCGTCGCCATCAGCCCGCGTCACCTGACCAGCAGCGACCGGGTGCTGATCATCGACGACTTCCTGGCCAACGGCAAAGCCTCCCAGGCGCTGATCTCCATCATCAAGCAGGCCGGCGCCACCGTGGCAGGTTTGGGGATCGTGATCGAGAAGTCGTTCCAGGGCGGCCGCGCGGAACTGGATGCCCAGGGCTATCGGGTTGAATCGTTGGCCCGGGTCAAGTCACTGGCCGGTGGGGTCGTGACCTTCATCGAATAACCCCCTCATACCCCTGTGGGAGCGGGCTTGCTCGCGAAGGCGGTGTGTCAGCCACATCAATGCTAACTGATACACCGCCTTCGCGAGCAAGCCCGCTCCCACAGGGGAAGGTGCACGCCTTTATGGCGCAGTCGCCTTGAGCCCCGCCAGCAACAACCGCTGAAACAACTCCTCCTTCAGCCCTTCAGGGCTGGCCAACTGCATCCGCTCCAGATGCCCGGCAAACTCCCAGGGCTGCGGCGCATCGAGCGCGGCCTTGCCCAGCTCCAGGATCTCGGTGAGCTTGAATTTGCTCTTGAGCCAGTTCAGCGCCCGCAGCAGGTCCCGCTCGACCTCATCGAAATCACACCCCAGCGGGTATTCGGGAAACAGGTTCGGATGGCGTGCCTGGATCGCCTGCAAGCGTTCCGATGTGTTGTCGGCGAAGCGCGGGTCGAGGCGGAAATCCTTCGGCAACTTGCCGGCACTTTGCGCCTGCTCGATCAACCCGGGCTGGAAGCGTGAATCGCTGATATTCAGCAACGCCTCGATCACCGCAGCGTCGGTCTTGCCTCGCAGGTCGGCGATGCCGTACTCGGTCACCACGATGTCGCGCAGGTGCCGGGGAATCGTGCAATGACCGTATTCCCAGACGATGTTCGAGCTGATCTCGCCCCCGGCCTCACGCCAACTGCGCAGCAGCAGGATCGAACGTCCGCCCTCCAGCGCATGACCCTGGGCAACGAAGTTGTACTGCCCGCCCACGCCGCTGAGCACCCGCCCGTCTGCCAACTGATCGGCCACCCCGGCCCCCATCAGGGTCATGGTGAAGACCGTGTTGATGAAACGGGCGTCGAGGCGCTGCAGGCGCTTGAGCTGTTCCTGGCCGTACAGCTCGTTGATGTAGCTGATGCGCGTCATGTTGAATTCGAGAAGACGGCTTGGCGGCAACTCGCGCAGGCGTTCATAAAAACTGCGCGGCCCGAGGAAAAATCCACCGTGGATGCAGATGCCGTCAGGTTGCGCTGCCTCGTCGAGGGTGCCGGCGTTGGCCCGTTCCTGGGTCGGAACGTCGGGGTAGACCTTGCGCCGGACAATTCCGGCCTCGGCCAGCACCAACAAACCGTTGACGAACATTTCACTGCAACCGTACAGCCCTTTGGCAAACGGCTCGACTCCACCCTCGCGCTCGATCAGTTGCGTCCACTGGCTAAGGTTCAGGTCCGCCAGCAGCGTCTGGTAACCGGCATTATCGGCCTGGCGTGCGAGCAGCGCCGCCGTCAGCGCATCGCCCATGGCGCCGATGCCGATCTGCAGCGTCCCGCCGTCGCGCACCAGGGTACTGGCGTGCAGACCGATCAGATGATCCTGGAAACCCACCGGCATGTTCGGCGTGGAAAACAACGTGTGGCTGTCCTTCTCGTCGATCAACAGGTCGAAAGCGTCGATGCCGACTTCCGCGTCGCCCGGCATGTAGGGCAAATCGTTGTGCACCTGGCCGACCAGGAGGATGGTCTCTCCGGCCGCGCGCCGCTTGGCGATCATCGGCAGCAGGTCGAGGGTGATATCCGGGTTGCAGCTCAGGCTCAGGCGATCCGGGTGCTGGGGCTCGCTCGCCACCAACTGCGCCACCAGGTTCAAGCCGGCAGCGTTGATGTCCCGGGCCGCGTGGCTGTAGTTGCTGCTGACGTAGTTCTGCTGGGCCGACGCACTGTGCAGCAGGCTGCCGGGCTGCATGAAGAACTGCTCGACCCGTATGTTGGGCGGCAGGCTGTCCTGATGCAGGTCGGCCAGGTAATCCAGTTCGGGATAGTCGCCGAAGACCCGTTCGATAAAGGGTTCGAGGAAGCGCTTCTGCAGACCGTCGCCCAGGTTTGGCCGGCCCAGGCTCAAGGCCGTGTAGATGGTCAGCTGTCGCTCGGGCAGTTGTGCGATGCGCCGGTACAGCGCGTTGGCGAACAGGTTGGGTTTGCCCAACCCCAGGGGCATGCCGAGATGAATATGCGCGGGCAGACGCTCGAGCACGTCATCCACCGCCTGTTCGATTGAACACAACTGCACCATCGGACCCTCCTGGACATTCCATGAATGTGGGTTGGACCGAGCTTGCCGGGTCTTGGTTGCGATGAACAGCCCTGGAAAAACCCCAGGCACAAAAAAGCCGCTCGTAAGCGGCTTTTTTGCGCGGGATATCGGCGTATTACAGGCCGGACATCTCTTTGATGGCGCCCTTGAGGTCGTCATCCGAGCAATCGGCGCAGGTGCCTTTAGGCGGCATGGCGTTCACGCCAGTAATGGCCTTGGCCAGGATGCCATCGAGACCGCCCTGGTGGTCGGCGCGCTCTTTCCAGGCAGCCTTGTCACCGATTTTCGGTGCGCCCAGCAGGCCGGTGCCGTGGCAAGCGTTGCAGTGTTTTGCAATCACGTCTTTCGGCGTCTTGGCAGCCCCGCCGCCAGCCGAGGCCACGACTTCCATACCCTTGCATTCCTTGCCCTGGACGCAGACCTGGCCGACGGGTTCAAGGCGCTTGGCGATTTCGTCGTTGGGCGCAGCTTGAGCGCTCGCAGCCCATAGGGCCAATACGGTTGCTGGTGCAGCCAGCATTTTCATAATTAGGTTCACGCGTACACCCTCAATGGTGGCTAGTCACGCCTGCGGCCACGGTTTGCAGGCGGGCGCAAGTATAGCGGTAAGCCCGTCACACTGAAACAACCCCAAAGTCGCAAGGGTCTTGTTTGCGATGACGGTGCCTTCCCTGGGCGCCTTTGCCGTACGGGCCGGCGCCGCTTTTTCTAGAAATTGGCCGGTGTGGCTGCGCTGATCAGTCGCGCCGGCACGTCGAACGGATTACGGAAACGGTGGGGCTTGGTGCTTTCGAAATAGTAGCTGTCGCCGGCTTCGAGCACGAAGGTTTCGACACCCACCACCAGTTCCAGCCGCCCTTCCACCAGGATCCCGGTTTCCTCGCCCTCATGGGTGAGCATCTCTTCACCGGTGTCGGCGCCAGGCGGATAGATTTCGTTGAGGAAGGCGATCGCCCGGCTCGGATGTGCCCTGCCCACCAGCTTCATGGTCACGGCGCCGTCGGAGATGTCGATCAGTTCGTTGGCTTTATAGACGATCTGGGTCGGTTTCTCCTGAAGGATTTCTTCGGAGAAAAACTCGACCATGGACATGGGAATCCCGCCAAGGACCTTACGCAGCGAGCTGATCGAGGGGCTGACGCTGTTCTTCTCGATCATCGAAATAGTGCTGTTGGTGACACCCGCGCGCTTGGCGAGTTCACGCTGGGAAAGGCCTTTGAGTTTACGAATGGATTGCAGTCGTTCACCGACGTCCAATGCTGGAGCCTCCAGGGAATCAGGTTGTGAGGAAAGTGAGCGTTATCATGGCGACAGCGTTCAGTATTTACAACACTTTGACCCGAATCCTGTGCGGTGAAGCGACTTTCGGTAGCTGGCGCCGCGCGTCAATGCCCGGAATAGAGCCGTGGCACCCGTCGCAGGTTGCAGAAAATCTGATAGGGGATCATGTCGGCGGCCTTGGCAACATCGCTGGCCAGGATGTTCTTGCCCCACAACTCCACGGTCGAGCCGAGCCCGGCCAGGGGGACATCGGTCAAGTCGACACAGAGCATGTCCATCGACACCCGTCCGACCAGTTGGCTGCGCTGCCCATCCACCAGCACCGGTGTACCGGTGGGTGCCTGGCGTGGGTAGCCGTCGGCATACCCCATGGCGACCACGCCGACCCGGGTCGGTTGCGTGGTCACAAAACGGGCACCGTAGCCCACCGGTTCTCCAGCGGGCAATTCGCGCACGCTGATGATCTTCGACTCCAGGGTCATCACCGGTTGCAGGCGCGAGGCGACGGCGTTGGGTTCGTCAAAGGGCGTCGCCCCGTAGAGCATGATGCCCGGGCGCACCCAGTCGCTGGGTATCTGCGGCCAGCCCAGCACAGCCGGTGAGTTGCGCAGGCTGATCTGCGCCACCAGGCCCTGGCGGGCCTTGTCGAATATCGCCAGCTGCTCAGTGCTGCTGGGATCGTGCAGTTCATCGGCACGGGCGAAGTGGCTCATCAAGACAATCTTCGCCACCTTGCCGCTGGCGAGCAGGCGACGGTAGGCCGCCTGGTAATCCGCCGGATGCAGGCCGACCCGGTGCATGCCGGAATCGAGCTTGAGCCAGACCGTGATCGGCTGGCTCAGCGCGGCTTTTTCAATCGCTTCGAGCTGCCACAACGAATGCACCACGCACCAGAAATCGTGCTCGACGATCAACGGCAGCTCACTGGCCTCGAAAAAACCCTCCAGCAGCAGGATCGGTTCGCGGATCCCACCGGCCCGCAGTTCCAGGGCCTCTTCGATGCAGGCCACCGCGAACCCGTCAGCCGTGTCCTGCAGCGCCTCGGCACAACGCACCGCGCCATGCCCGTAGGCGTCGGCCTTGATCACCGCAAGGGCCTTGGCCCCCGTGACTTCGCGGGCCAATTGGTAGTTGTGACGCAGGGCTTGGAGATCAATCAGGGCACGGGCAGGACGCATGGCGGCAGGCTTCTAGGCGGTCATGAATAAAAAACCGGTGCTGGCTGACAGCATGAACCACCAACAGCACCGGGAGAGGGATCGTTTGGGCCGGTATTTAAGGCAACGCGGCCACGACGGACAGCTCCACCAGGATCTCCGGTTCGCACAGCTTGGCTTCCACCGTGGCGCGGGCCGGGGCGACGCCCTTGGGCAACCATTTGTCCCAGACGGCGTTCATGCCTTCGAAGTGGGCGTCGATGTCTTTCAGGTAAATCGTCACCGACAGCAAACGATTCTTGTCGGTTCCGGCCAGGTCCAGCAAGCGCTCGATATTGGCCAGGCTTTCGCGGGTCTGCTGTTCAATACCGGCGTTCATGTCGTCGCCGACCTGCCCGGCCAGGTAAACGGTGCCGTTGTGCACGACAACCTGGCTCATGCGGTCATTGGTGAGCTGGCGCTGGATTGACATGTTTTGCAGACTCCTGGTGTTTGCTGCCATAACGGGAAATATCGAGGCCTTCGGCGCTGATCTGCGGCTTTTTCTTCGCCATCAGGTCGGCCAACAGGCGACCGGAACCACAAGCCATGGTCCATCCGAGGGTGCCATGGCCGGTGTTCAGGAACAGATTCTTGAAGGGCGTAGCCCCCACGATTGGCGTGCCATCCGGGGTAGTCGGGCGCAAGCCGGTCCAGAAACTGGCCTGGGCCAGGTCGCCGCCCTGAGGATAAAGGTCGTTGACGATCATCTCCAGGGTTTCGCGCCGGCGCGGGTTGAGGGACAGGTCAAAACCGGCGATTTCCGCCATGCCGCCCACCCGAATGCGGTTGTCGAACCGGGTGATCGCGACCTTGTAGGTTTCGTCGAGAATGGTCGAAGTCGGCGCCATCGCCGGGTTGGTGATCGGCACGGTCAGGGAGTAGCCCTTGAGCGGATACACCGGTGCACGGATCCCGAGGGGCTTGAGCAGTTGCGGCGAATAGCTGCCCAGGGCGAGGACGTAGCGGTCGGCGGTTTCCAGCTTGCCGTCGATCCAGACGCCGTTGATGCGATCACCGGCGAAGTCCAGGCGCTGGATATCCTGGCCGAAGCGGAATTGCACACCGAGCTTCTCGGCCATTTCCGCCAGGCGCGCGGTAAACATCTGACAGTCGCCGGTCTGGTCGTTGGGCAGGCGCAGGGCGCCGGCCAGGATGTCGGTGACATTCGCCAGGGCCGGTTCAACCCGGGCAATGCCCTCGCGGTCGAGTACTTCGAACGGCACACCCGACTCTTTCAGCACGGCGATGTCTTTTGCCGCGCCATCGAGCTGGGCCTGGGTGCGGAACAGCTGGGTGGTCCCCAGGCTACGGCCCTCGTAGGCTATGCCGGTTTCGGCGCGCAGCTCGTCGAGGCAGTCACGGCTGTACTCGGACAGGCGCACCATGCGCTCCTTGTTGATGGCATAGCGGCTGGCGGTGCAGTTGCGCAGCATCTGTGCCATCCACAGGTATTGGTCAATGTCGGCAGTGGCCTTGATCGCCAGCGGCGCGTGGCGCTGCAGCAGCCACTTGATGGCCTTGAGCGGTACGCCCGGTGCGGCCCACGGCGAGGCATAACCCGGCGACACCTGGCCGGCGTTGGCGAAACTGGTTTCCATGGCTGGCGCCGGCTGACGGTCGACCACCACCACTTCAAACCCGGCACGGGCCAGATAATAAGCACTGACGGTGCCGATGACGCCGCTACCCAAGACCAGAACGCGCATGTTGATGCCCTCATCGCGGATAACCGCTGACGTTTGTTGTACATAGCTTTGATGGTCGCAGTGTAAAAAAGATCAGCCAGTGCTTTTCACTATATAAACGCCTATATTTGGCGAGAATTCTCGGCAAAAACCCTTTTCACGGAGGCGCATCACCTGTGCGTACCAACACCCAGACCAAACGTGAGCTGGACAAGATCGACCGCAATATCCTGCGCATTCTCCAGGCGGACGGGCGCATCTCCTTCACCGAGCTGGGGGAAAAGGTCGGCCTCTCCACCACGCCCTGCACCGAGCGGGTACGGCGCCTGGAGCGCGAAGGCATCATCATGGGCTACAACGCCCGGCTCAATCCGCAGCACTTGAAGGGTAGCCTGCTGGTGTTTGTCGAGATCAGCCTCGACTACAAATCCGGCGACACGTTCGAAGAGTTCCGACGCGCCGTGCTGAAACTGCCTCACGTGCTGGAATGTCACCTGGTGTCAGGAGACTTCGACTATCTGGTGAAAGCACGGATTTCCGAGATGGCTTCGTACCGCAAGCTGCTGGGGGACATCCTGCTCAAACTGCCCCATGTGCGCGAATCCAAGAGCTACATCGTGATGGAAGAGGTGAAGGAGAGCTTGAACCTGCCGATTCCGGATTGAGCCTGGCTCAAGGCAATGGTTGTCTGGACGGACGCTTTCGCGAGCAAGCTCGCGAAGGCCGCGACTCGGTATCCCTGCCTGCTAGACCAACACCTGGCGAGTGCTGGCCATGTATTCATGAATCTGCTT
This sequence comes from Pseudomonas sp. CFII68, assembly GCF_000416195.1. Lineage (NCBI taxonomy): Bacteria > Pseudomonadati > Pseudomonadota > Gammaproteobacteria > Pseudomonadales > Pseudomonadaceae > Pseudomonas > Pseudomonas sp. CFII68. Next base: position 38,032 of record NZ_ATLN01000027.1, on the reverse strand, counting down.
CTCGACCCGCGGATGAATCAGTTCCACCGGTCGCCGGCCATTGGGACAAGGCAAGGTCGCGGTGGTGCCGAACAGCCGGCAGATCAGCGGGCGCTCGTCGTAGACGGTGCAACCGTTGGGCCCCAGGTGCACGCAGTCGAGTGCGTCCATGGCCGCGTCCTGTTCAGCGCGGGTCTTGCGGGGCAAGCGGGCCATTTCCTCCGGCGAGGTGGTCACCGGACCACAGCAGTCATGGCAGCCCGGTACGCACTCGAACGAGGGAATCTGCTGGCGTAGCGTGCGGATTTTTTGACTGTTGCAGCTCATCGAGGCGGTTACCGAAGGAGACGGTCCAGGATTCTGCCTTAAAAGCCTCGCACCAGACAGCGCCAGCCGACCGGTGTTGCCCAGTAAGGAATCGCCAGCTTATGCTCCGTAAAATTTCTCAAACACAAAAATCAGGATTACGCACATGAACGCCCGTGTTCAGCAACCTGTCCCGAGCCACGCGCACGCCGCCTCTTATTACGCCGCCAGCAGCCTGCCGCAACCGGACCATCCGCTGCTGCAGGGTGAATTGCTGGCGGATGTCTGCGTGGTCGGCGGCGGGTTCTCCGGGTTGAACACGGCGATCGAACTGGCCGAGCGCGGCATGAGCGTGGTGCTGCTGGAAGCGCACCGGATCGGCTGGGGCGCCAGCGGGCGCAACGGCGGCCAATTGATTCGTGGCGTCGGCCATGGCCTCGATCAGTTTGCGCCGATCATCGGTGCCGACGGCGTACGCCAGATGAAGCTCATGGGCCTTGAGGCCGTGGAAATCGTTCGACAGCGCGTCGAGCGTTTCCAGATCCCGTGCGACCTCACCTGGGGTTACTGCGACCTCGCCAACAAGCCCAGCGACCTGGAAGGCTTCGCCGAAGACGCCGAAGAACTGCGCAGCCTGGGTTATCGCCACCCGACCCGACTGCTGCAAGCCAACGAAATGCACAGCGTCGTGGGTTCGGATCGTTACGTCGGTGGGTTGATCGACATGGGTTCGGGGCATCTGCATCCGCTGAACCTGGCCCTGGGCGAAGCCGCCGCCACACAGCAACTGGGTGTCAGGCTGTTCGAGCAATCGGCGGTCACACGTATCGACTACGGTCCTGAAGTGAGGGTGCACACCCGGCAGGGCTCAGTCCGCGCCAAGACGCTGGTGCTCGGTTGCAACGCTTACCTCAATGGACTCAATCCGCAACTGGGCGGCAAAGTGCTGCCCGCTGGCAGCTACATCATCGCCACCGAACCCTTGAGCCAGGCCCAGGCACAGGCGCTGTTGCCGCAGAACATGGCGGTCTGCGATCAACGCGTGGCGCTGGATTACTACCGGCTTTCAGCGGATCGACGCTTGCTGTTTGGTGGGGCCTGTCACTATTCCGGCCGCGACCCACAGGACATCGGCGCGTACATGCGACCGAAGATGCTCAAGGTCTTCCCGCAATTGGCGGATGTGAAAATCGATTATCAATGGGGTGGGATGATTGGTATCGGCGCCAACCGTTTGCCGCAGATCGGCCGGCTCAAGGACCAACCTAATGTGTATTACGCCCAGGCCTATTCCGGCCATGGAGTGAATGCCACGCACCTGGCCGGCAAATTGTTGGCCGAAGCGATCAGCGGGCAGCACAGCAGCGGCTTCGATCTGTTCGCCCAGGTCCCGCACATGACCTTCCCTGGCGGCAAGCACCTGCGCTCACCGCTGTTGGCGCTGGGGATGTTGTGGCATCGGTTGAAAGAGTTGGTCTAAAGAACTTCAGCACTACGGATGACGCTATCGCGGGCAAGCCTTGCTCCCACAGATCAATTTCAAATCTGTGGGAGCAAGCAAATCTGTGGGAGCAAGGCTTGCCCGCGATAGCAATCTCAGGACCCACACCGCGTCAAAGCCGCCAGAACGGCTTCAAGCCCTCCTCCCGCGCCTGCTCCCGACTCAGCCCGATGTCACGCAACTGTTCGGGTGTAAGTTCCAGCAAGGCTTGGCGTGTATGCAGACGATGCCAGAACAGGGCCCAACGGCTCAGGCCGGATGGCGGCTTGCGCAACATCGCACTACGCAGCCCCCTCTCCTGCCCTGCCGCCAGTTCCTGACTGTGTAACGTCAGCCGCACATCGCTCAAGCCGTTCATTTTGATCGCTCCTGTTTACTTGGGTAGCCAGAGGTTTCATGATGCGCGGACGGTCAAAAGCAATACAGATTCAACTCATTTTTTTTATAAGCATACAGATTCGGTATTTCCAGCACTGAATTGTCATTTTCCACCCCAACTGTATCGGTTGCAGTGGGCCATCTCATCGGGAGCGCACCATGACCCTCTACGTGAACCTCGCCGAATTGCTCGGTACCCGCATCGAACAGGGCTTCTACCGCCCCGGCGACCGGCTGCCGTCAGTGCGGGCATTGAGCACGGAACATGGGGTCAGCTTGAGTACGGTGCAGCAGGCCTATCGCGTGCTGGAAGACAGTGGGCTGGCGATGCCGAGACCCAAGTCCGGCTATTTCGTCCCCGTGGGCCGCGAACTGCCGGACCTGCCGGTGGTAGGCCGTCCGGCCCAGCGCCCAGTGGATATTTCCCAGTGGGACCAGGTGCTGGAGCTGATCCGCGCCGTGCCGCGCCCGGACGTGGTGCAACTGGGACGCGGCATGCCGGATATCAATTCGCCGACCATGAAACCGCTGGTGCGCAGCCTGGCGCAGATCAGCCGTCGACAAGACATGCCCGGCCTGTATTACGACAACATCTACGGCAACCTCGCGCTACGTGAACAGATCGCCCGGCTGTCGCTGGACTCCGGCTGCCAGCTGGGGCCCAACGATTTGATCGTCACCACTGGTTGCCATGAGGCCCTGTCGGTCAGCATCCGCGCCACCTGCGAACAAGGCGATATCGTCGCGGTGGACTCACCCAGTTTTCACGGGGCCATGCAAACCCTCAAGGGCCTGGGCATGAAGGCTTTGGAGATCCCCACCGACCCGCTCACCGGCATCAGCCTGGATGCCCTGGAACTGGCGCTGGAGCAATGGCCGATCAAGGCCATACAGTTGACCCCCAGCTGCAATAACCCGCTGGGCTACATCATGCCCGACGCTAATAAACGCGCGCTGCTGACCCTGGCACAACGCTTCGACGTGGCGATCATCGAAGATGATGTGTATGGCGAGTTGGCCTACACCTACCCTCGCCCGCGCACCATCAAGTCCTTCGATGAAGACGGCCGCGTCCTGCTCTGCAGTTCTTTTTCCAAGACCCTGGCGCCAGGCCTGCGCATTGGCTGGGTCGCGCCGGGCCGGTATCTGGAGCGAGCGCTGCACATGAAATACATCAGCACCGGCTCCACCGCGCCACAACCGCAGATCGCCATTGCCGAATTTCTCAAGGGTGGGCATTTCGAACCCCATTTGCGCCGGATGCGTACGCAATACCAGCGCAATCGCGACATGATGATCGATTGGGTCAGCCGTTATTTTCCACCGGGTACCCGGGCCAGTCGCCCGCGGGGCAGCTTCATGCTGTGGGTCGAATTGCCCGACGGTTTCGACACGCTGAAGCTCAATCGGGTCCTGCTCGACCAAGGCGTGCAGGTCGCCGTCGGCAGCATTTTTTCGGCATCGGGCAAGTACCGCAACTGCCTGCGGATGAACTACGCTGCCAAGCCAACGGCCCAGATCGAAGAGGCTGTACGCAAGGTAGGAACCGCCGCTATCGCGTTGTTGAACGAAACCCAGCGCGACGTCGTCTGAACTTTACCCAGGGAAGCAGCACCCAACAGCCGATCAACGTGAACAAGCGGAACGATCCTACGTGAGATCCAGACCGATCCTGACTGCTTTGCTGCTAGTCGCCTCGCTGCTGAGCGGCTGCGCCAGTCTTGATGTCACCCGCGAGCCCTCCCAGGCCTTACCGGCCGCCGAATCTTCGTTCGGCCGCTCGGTCCAGGCCCAGGCTGCCACCCATGAAGGGCGCTCGGGCTTTCGGCTGCTGTCGGACAGCACCGACGCGTTCATCGCCCGGGCCGAGTTGATTCGTCACGCCCAAGGCAGCCTGGATTTGCAGTACTACATCGTCCACGACGGCATCAGCACGCGGATGCTGGTGGATGAATTGCTCAAGGCCGCCGACCGGGGCGTGCGCGTGCGCATCCTGCTGGACGACACCACCAGCGATGGCCTCGATCAGATCATCGCGACCCTCGCCGCTCATCCGCAGATCCAGATTCGCCTGTTCAACCCGCTGCACCTGGGACGCGCCACCGGCGTGACCCGCAGCCTCGGGCGCCTGCTCAACCTGTCACAGCAACACCGCCGCATGCACAACAAGTTGTGGCTGGCGGACAACAGCATGGCCATCGTCGGCGGCCGCAACCTGGGCGACGAGTATTTCGACGCCGAACCCAACCTGAACTTCACCGACATCGACCTGCTCGGTGTCGGCCCGGTGGCCGAACAATTGGGGCACAGCTTCGACCAATACTGGAACAGCGCCCTGAGCAAACCCATCGAACAGTTCCTGTCCCATCGCCCCACGTCCGAGGACCTGGCCAATAGTCGCCTGCGCCTGCAAGAGTCCCTGGAGCAGACCCAACAGGAGAATCAAGCGCTCTACCAGCAGTTGACCGCCTACAAGACCCAACCGCGCCTGGACACTTGGCGCGACCAGTTGATCTGGGCGTGGAACAAGGCGCTGTGGGACGCGCCCAGCAAAGTGCTGGCCAAGGACGAGCCGGATCCGCAGCTATTGCTGACGACCCAACTGGCGCCGGAACTGACGGGGGTCAGCAAAGAACTGATCATGATTTCCGCCTACTTCGTCCCCGGTCAGCCAGGTTTGGTGTACCTGACCAGTCGCGCCGATGCCGGCGTGTCGGTGAGCCTGCTGACCAACTCCCTGGAAGCCACCGACGTGCCCGCCGTGCATGGCGGCTATGCGCCGTACCGCAAGGCTCTGCTGCAACACGGCGTACGTCTGTTCGAGCTGCGACGCCAACCGGGCGACACCGGCAGCAGCCCTCACCTGTTCTACAGTAAATCCTACGGCGAATCGGACTCCAGCCTGCACAGCAAGGCGATCATCTTCGACCAGCAGAAATCGTTCATCGGCTCGTTCAATTTCGACCCGCGCTCGGTGCTGTGGAACACCGAAGTCGGCGTGCTGGTGGACAGCCCTGAACTCGCCGGCCAAGTGCGCGATCTGGCCTTGCAGGGCATGGCGCCAGCCCTGAGCTATCAGGCCAGGCTGGAGGATGGAACGCTAGTATGGACCACCGAAGACAACGGCCAGACGCACGACCTGGACCGCGAACCGGGCAGCTGGTGGCGCCGGTTCAATGCTTGGTTCAGCACGACGATCGGGCTGGAGCGGATGCTTTAGGGGGCGACCGCGTTCATGACAACCCGCTTGTGGAGGCAGACCGCTTTTGTGGCGAGGGAGCTTGCTCCCGCTGGACTGCGAAGCGGTCCCGGCTTTTGCGGTTGCTGCGCAACCGAGCGGGAGCAAGCTCCCTCGCCACAGGGGTTTCGGGGTTTTCAAGCGGGTTCTGTTGCCCCGAACGCCCCTTGGCGCAACAGCAGGATCACCAGGCCAAACGCCCCTGCCGCCATGAACAAAGGCAGCGCATGCCCGCTGATCCACTGGCTGCCCGCTCCCGCCGCCAGCGGGCCGACCAGGCAACCAAGGCCCCACAGTTGCGCGACATGGGCGTTGGCCCGCACCAGCGCATCGTCGCGGTAACGCTCGCCGATCAGGATCAGCGACAAGGTGAACAAACCGCCGGCACTGGCGCCGAACAGCACCCACAGCGGCCAGATCAACAGGGTATCGATCAACAGCGGAACCGCCAGGCTCGATAACGTCAGCGCCACCGCACAGCCCGTCAACAGGGCCCGGCGAGACACGCGATCGGCCAGGGCACCGATGGGCAACTGCAACAGGGCATCACCGACCACCACGGTGCTGACCATCGCCAGCGCGATGTCGGCGGTGAAGCCCTGGCGCAGGCAATACACCGGCAGCAACGTGAGGATCATGGCCTCGAACGCGGCGAACAACGAGACCGCCCAGGCAATCGCCGGCAAGCCTCGGCAAAACGTCCACAAATCGCCAAACGTAACGCTGCCGGCCTCGCTGCTCGGCGCACCGCTACGGCCCAGCAACAGCAAGGGTGCGACCAACAGCAGGCCGACGCCCACCCAGAACCCGTAGTCATGATCGGTCCCCAGTGCGCCCAGCAGCAGCGGACCGGACAACTGGCTCAGGGCATAGCTGCTGCCGTACAGCGCCACCAGTCGCCCACGCCATTTCTCAATGACCAGTTGATTGATCCAGCTTTCACCCAGAATGAACACCAGGGTCAGGACCACGCCAATCACCAGGCGCAGCAGCAACCAGACCGAATAGCTCGGCAGCAGCGCCAGCAAGCCGATGGACAGCGCGCCGCCCCACAGGCACAGGCGCATCAACGCCGCCGTGCCAAACCGCGCCGCCAACCGGCTCGACACCTTGGCCCCGAGCAACACCCCCACGGCCGGCATGGCGGCCATCACACCAATGGCGAACGAGCCATAGCCCCAGCCCTCCAGGCGCAGCGACACCAACGGCATGCTCACGCCCAAGGCCAGGCCGACGCTCAGGACAGACGCCAACACGGCGAAATAGGTCGCCCAACGCATTTCCACGCTCCTGTGGAGGGTTATCAATCTCAGCCATCCCCCAAAACACTGTGGGAGCGAGCTTGCTCGCGATAGCGGCGCAACATTCAACAAAGTCGTCGACTGTCATACCGCTATCGCGAGCAAGCTCGCTCCCACAGGGGGGATCAGCGCTGTTTGAAGCCCCGGACAGGATCCGGGGCCATCATCCTCAGAGCTTGATCCAGGTCGACTTCAGCTCGGTGTATTTGTCGAACGCATGCAGCGACTTGTCGCGACCGTTGCCCGACTGCTTGAAGCCACCGAACGGCGCGGTCATGTCGCCGCCGTCGTACTGGTTGACCCAGACGCTGCCGGCACGCAAGGCCTTGGCGGTCAGGTGGGCCTTGGAGATGTCCTTGGTCCATACCGCAGCGGCCAGGCCGTACGGTGTGTCGTTGGCAATCTCGATGGCCTGCTCGGCAGTGTCGAAGGCAATGACCGACAACACCGGGCCGAAAATCTCTTCCTGAGCGATTTTCATCGCGTTGCTCACGCCATCGAAAATCGTCGGCTCGACGTATGTACCGCCCGTTTCCTCAAGGATGCGCTTGCCGCCGGCCACCAGTTTGGCGCCGTCGCTGTGCCCGGCCTCGATGTAGGACAGCACGGTGTTCATCTGCTGGGTATCGACCAGGGCGCCGACATTGGTGGCCGGGTCCAGGGGGTTGCCAGGCTTCCAACCCTTGAGGGCTTCGATCACCAGTGGCAGGAAGGTGTCCTTGATGGAACGCTCCACCAACAGCCGCGAGCCGGCGGTGCAGACTTCGCCCTGGTTGAAGGCGATGGCGCTGGCGGCGGATTCGGCGGCAGCTTGCAGGTCCGGGGCATCGGCGAACACGATGTTCGGGCTCTTGCCGCCGGCCTCCAGCCAGATGCGCTTCATGTTCGATTCGCCGGAGTAAATCATCAGTTGCTTGGCGATCTTGGTAGAGCCGGTGAACACCAGCGTATCGACGTCCATATGCAGGGCCAAAGCCTTGCCGACGGTGTGGCCGTAGCCTGGCAGCACGTTCAGCACGCCTTTCGGAATGCCGGCCTCGATCGCCAGTGCGGCGATGCGGATAGCGGTCAACGGGGATTTTTCCGACGGTTTTAGCACCACCGAGTTACCGGTGGACAGCGCCGGGCCTAGCTTCCAGCAGGCCATCATCAACGGGAAGTTCCAAGGCACGATAGCGCCCACGACCCCCACCGGCTCACGGGTTACCAGACCCAACTGGTCGTGCGGCGTGGCCGCCACTTCGTCGTAGAGCTTGTCGATGGCTTCGCCGCTCCAGCTCAAGGCTTGGGCCGCGCCGGGAACGTCGATGTTCAGGGAATCACTGATTGGCTTGCCCATGTCCAGGGTTTCGAGCAGGGCCAGCTCTTCGGCATGCTGCTTGAGCAGGCCGGCGAAACGAATCATGGTGGCTTTGCGCTTGCTCGGTGCCAGGCGCGACCAGACGCCGGAATGGAACGTGGCACGGGCGTTTTCGACCGCACGCTGGGCGTCGGCGACGTCACAGCTGGCGATCTTGCCCAACAGACGGCCATCAACCGGGCTGAGGCAATCGAAGGTTTCGCCGGACACCGCATCGGTGTACTCGCCATTGATGAAGGCGCGGCCTTCGATCTTCAGGTCGCGGGCGCGTTGTTCCCAATCGGCACGAGTCAGGGTGGTCATGCGTGTGTCCTCCTCTTATTGAGTACGAACGCCGCGCGGTGCGCAGCGCTTCAAAAGAATTCTGCCCGGCCAGCCTGCTTTCGGCGCTCTTTTCGGCATAGGGCACCCGCCACCCTAAACCAGCGGCTGGTCATGTTTCAATATATTTGACACAACGCTGGCAAACGGCCTTGCGATGTTCGTTTTAATAAACATAGACTCGAGGCCTTCCAAGCGATCACTGGGGATCACCCGCATGAGCATTCAGGACATCGTCGATTTCAGCCAGGCCAATACCACCGCCGAACGTTATCGCCCGGACCCGGCCAAGGTGTTCAAGGGCGATCCCGAGCAAACCGTGTTCAACCACTACAGCAGCCCCTGTGGGCAAATGAACGCGGGCGTATGGGAAGGCGCCGTCGGCCAGTGGACGGTCAATTACACCGAGCATGAGTATTGCGAGATCGTCCAGGGCGTTTCCGTGCTGCGGGACGACGATGGCAATGCCAAGACGTTGCGAGCCGGCGACCGTTTCGTGATTCCAGCGGGGTTCAAGGGTACTTGGGAAGTGCTGGAGCCGTGCCGCAAGATTTATGTGGTGTTCGAGCAGAAGGCTTGAGGATTTGTGCGGCCTGGGCCGGCCTCATCGCGAGCAAGCTCGCTCCCACAGGGATCTGAGGCGTCATAAGGTCCAGTGTGGGAGCGAGCTTGCTCGCGATGAGGTCCTGACAGGCAACAAAAAAGGCCCGTATCTCGCGATACGGGCCTTTTTCGTAAGAAGGGAAAAATCAATTACTTGATTTTGCCTTCCTTGTAGATCACGTGCTTGCGAACAACCGGATCATATTTCTTGATCTCGATTTTGTCCGGGGTAGTACGCTTGTTCTTGTCGGTAGTGTAGAAGTGACCAGTACCGGCGCTCGAGATCAAACGAATCAATTCACGCATGATTAGCTCCCTTAAACCTTGCCATCGCGACGAAGTTCGGCCAGCACGACACTGATGCCACGCTTGTCGATGATGCGCATGCCCTTGGCAGATACGCGCAGACGCACAAAACGTTTCTCTTCTTCAACCCAGAAGCGGTGATGCTGCAGGTTCGGCAGGAAACGACGACGGGTTTTGTTGTTTGCGTGGGAAATGTTATTCCCAGTCACCGGACCCTTACCGGTAACTTGACAGACTCTCGACATGCCTCAGCCCTCTAAAACCACATGCCCAACCCGGCATGGGTTGGCCGCTTAATCTCTCAGTCATTTGGCGCCAGGCGCCGCGTTTCTTTAAGGGTCTTACCGGCTACACCTACAGTGAAGGAACCGGGCCCCTAGAAAAGAGCGCTGCTTTATACCAGAAAGACCACAGTGCAACAACAGCCGATGTGATTTGTCTTCGTAGGATATCCTCGACCAACCGCCCCGAGCGGCGGGGGCAGAGGCTGGCGCAGCCCCTTACCGCTCGTCGCTGCACACAGGTTTTTTTCACTTGCGCCGGGTTTTGCGCCATCGATACGTCGCCGCAGAGTGCCGGAAAATGCAAAAAGGGGATAGTCATTTAGCAGCGAGCCCACTAGGGTAGGCCTTTTCCAGACTGCACTCGCAGATGGGCCTTCGACTTGCACAGGAAACCGACCATGCGCCTCGCTGCCCTACCATTGTTGCTCGCCCCTCTGCTGATCACCCCGCAGGCCTTGGCCGCCGCCCTGAGCGTCTGCACCGAAGCCAGCCCGGAAGGGTTCGATGTCGTCCAGTACAACTCCCTGACGACCACCAACGCCTCCGCCGACGTGCTGATGAACCGCCTGGTGGACTTCGACACCGCCAGCGGCAAAGTGGTCCCCAGCCTGGCCGAGCGCTGGGAAGTCTCCACCGATGGCCTGGCCTACGTGTTCAAGCTGCGGCCACAGGTCAAGTTCCACCGCACCGACTACTTCACACCGCGCCGCGACCTGACCGCCGAGGACGTGAAGTTCAGCTTCGAGCGCATGCTCGACCCGGCGAACCCCTGGCACAAGGTGGCGCAAAGCGGCTTCCCCCACGCCCAATCCATGCAATTGCCGGCGCTGATCAAGAAAGTCGACGCACTGGACCCGCTGACCGTGCGCTTCACCCTCGATCACGCCGACTCGACCTTCCTGGCGACGTTGAGCATGGGCTTTGCCTCCATTTATTCGGCCGAATACGCCGATCAGCTGATGCAGGCCGGCACGCCGGAAAAACTCAACAGCCAACCGGTCGGCACCGGCCCGTTCATTTTCAGCCGGTTCCAGAAGGACGCCTCGATTCGCTACAAGGCCAACGACGCCTACTTCGGCGGCAAGCCCCAAGTGGATCCGCTGGTCTTCGCCATCACGCCGGACGCCAACGTACGATTGCAGAAACTGCGCCGCAACGAATGCCAGATCGCCCTGTCGCCCAAGCCGCTGGACGTACAAGCCGCCAAGCAAGAACCCACGCTGAAGGTCGAGCAGACCGACGCCTTCATGACCGCGTTCGTGGCGATCAACAGCCAGCATCCGCCGCTGGACAAGCCTGAGGTGCGCCAAGCCATCAACCTGGCCTTCGACAAGCCCAGCTACCTAAAGACCGTCTTCGAAGGCACCGCCGAAGCCGCCAACGGCCCTTATCCACCGAACACCTGGAGCTATGCCAAGCACTTGCCGGGCTACGCCCATGACCCGGCCAAGGCCCGTGACCTGCTGGCCAAGGCCGGCTTGAAGGAAGGCTTCAAGACCACCATCTGGACTCGCCCCTCCGGCAGCCTGCTCAATCCCAACCCGAGCCTTGGCGCGCAGTTGCTGCAATCGGACCTGGCGGAAATCGGCATCCAGGCGGAAATCCGCGTGATCGAATGGGGCGAACTGATCCGGCGCGCCAAGGCCGGCGAACATGACCTGCTGTTCATGGGGTGGGCCGGCGACAACGGCGACCCGGACAACTTCCTCACGCCACAATTTTCCTGCGCGGCGGTCAAGTCCGGCACCAACTTCGCCCGCTACTGCAACCCCGACCTGGACAAACTGATCAGCGCCGGCAAAACCACCGGCGAACAAGGCGTGCGTGCCAAGCTCTACGAGCAGGCCCAGGCCCAGATCCAGCAACAAGCCTTGTGGCTGCCCCTGGCGCACCCGACCGCCTTCGCGCTCACCCGCAAGGATGTGCAGGGTTATGCGGTGAGCCCGTTTGGGCGCCAGGATTACTCCAAGGTCAACCTCAAGTAACCCCGGCCCCACAGCGCCCCTCCTGTGGGAGCCTGTGGAGCTGTGGAGCTGTGGAGCTGTGGAGCTGTGGAGTCTGTGGGAGCAAAGCTTGCTCGCGATAGCGGTTTTACAGCCAACAGAAGTGTTGTATGTGACGACGGCATCGCGAGCAAGCTTTGCTCCCACAAGGGATTACTCAAGCCTGATCGTGCCTACATCCACCCACTCTCCGCCATCGACAACGGCTCCCCATCGCCAACGATGAAATGGTCGAGCACCCGCACATCGATCAACTCCAGCGCCTCCTGAAGCCGCTCAGTGAGCACCCGGTCGGCCTGGCTGGGCTCGGTGTTGCCGGAGGGGTGGTTGTGGCACAGGATCAGCGCAGCGGCGTTGTGGGCCAGGGCCCTCTTGACCACCTGCCGGGGATGGACACTGGCGCTGTCGATAGAGCCCCGAAACAGCGCCTCGAAGGTCAGCACCTGGTGTTTGGAATTGAGAAACAGGCAACCGAACACCTCGTGGGGTTCGTGGCGCAGCATCGATTTCAGGTACTCACGCACCGCGAACGGGCTTTCCAGCGACGTTTTTTCCCGTGCCCGCTCAGCCAAATGCCGACGGCTCATTTCCTGAACCGCTTGCAGCTGGGCAAACTTCGCCGGCCCGAGCCCCATATGATTACTGAATGTGATCTGATCGGCTTCAAGCAGCGCGCGCAGGCTGCCAAATTGAATCAATAGTTGTCGCGCCAGATCCACCGCGCTTTTGCCCGACACGCCGGTTCGTAAAAAAATCGCCAGCAGCTCGGCGTCCGAAAGACTCCCAGCCCCCAGCGCCAATAACCTCTCCCGCGGCCGCTCGGCGGCGGGCCAATCGCGAATACTCATGGCATCTCCCTGATTGTGGGCGCCGCTGTTCCGTAGCGGTCGCTGTGATATCGTAGCCCATCTTTTTTGCAGGCGATTTGCACCCTGGCAGGCTGCTGCCAAGGGGTTCGCCCTGCACTGACCACTGAAATCGAAAGGCAGGCCTATGCAGCGGCTGTATCGGAAACGCATCGTTCTGGGCGTCGGCGGCGGTATTGCCGCCTACAAGAGCGCCGAGCTGGTTCGCAGGCTTATCGACCAGGGCGCGGAAGTTCGGGTCGTCATGACCCGCGGTGGCAGCGAGTTCATTACTCCGCTGACCATGCAAGCCCTGTCCGGGCACCCGGTCCACCTGGACTTGCTCGACCCGGCGGCCGAAGCCGCCATGGGTCATATCGAACTGGCCAAGTGGGCCGACCTGGTGCTGATCGCCCCGGCCACGGCCGACCTGATCGCCCGCTTGGCCCAAGGCATCGCCGACGACCTGCTGACCACCCTGGTGCTCGCCACCGACGCAGTGGTCGCCGTGGCGCCGGCCATGAACCAGGCCATGTGGCGCGACCCGGCCACCCAGGCCAACCTGCAACTGCTGGAAAGCCGCGCCCTGAAAGTCTTCGGCCCGGCCTCTGGCAGCCAGGCCTGCGGCGATGTCGGCATGGGCCGCATGCTCGAAGCCACCGACCTGGCCCAGTGCGCCGCCGACTGCTTCCAGCGCCAGGTCCTGACCGGCAAGCACGTGCTGATCACCGCCGGACCGACCCAGGAAAACATCGACCCGGTGCGCTACATCACCAACCACAGCTCCGGGAAAATGGGCTTCGCCCTGGCCGAAGCTGCCGTGGAAGCCGGCGCCCGGGTGACGCTGATCACCGGTCCCGTGCACTTGCCGACCCCGGACCGGGTCACGCGCATCGACGTGGTCAGCGCCCGGGACATGCTCGCGGCCTGCGAAGCGGCCATCCCGTGTGACCTGTTCATCGCCTCGGCGGCAGTGGCGGACTACCGCCCCGAAGTCGTTGCCCCGCAAAAATTGAAGAAAGACCCTACAAGCGGCGACGGCCTGCTACTGCAAATGGTGCGCAACCCGGACATCCTGGCCAGCATCGCCACCCGCCCCGACCGCCCGTTCAGTGTCGGCTTTGCCGCCGAGACCGAACACCTGCTCGATTACGCCGCCCGCAAGCTCAAGGACAAGAACCTCGACTTGATCGTCGCCAACGACGTGGCCAACCCGAGCATCGGCTTCAACAGCGAAGAAAACGCCTGCAGCGTGATCGACCGCCAGTTGCACGCCACACTTTTCGCCCAGACCAGCAAGAGCAAGATTGCCCGCCAGCTGATCACTTTTATCGCCGAACGTCTGAACCAGGTTTAATGTCATGCACGCCCTACAAGCCAAGATCCTCGACCCACGCATCGGCAACGAATTCCCGCTGCCGCAATACGCCACACCGGGCTCCGCCGGCCTCGACCTGCGGGCGATGCTCAAGCAGGACACGATCCTGGAACCGGGCCAGACCCTGCTGATTCCTACCGGCCTGTCGGTGTACATCGGCGATCCGGGCCTGGCCGCGCTGATCCTGCCGCGCTCGGGCCTGGGCCACAAGCACGGCATCGTGCTGGGCAACCTGGTGGGCCTGATCGACTCCGACTACCAGGGCGAACTGATGGTGTCGTGCTGGAACCGCGGCCAAACAGCCTTCAACATTGCCGTGGGCGAACGCATCGCGCAGTTGGTGCTGGTGCCGGTGGTCCAGGCCCACTTCGAACTGGTCGAAGAATTCGACGAAAGCCAGCGCGGCGCGGGTGGTTTCGGGCACTCCGGCAGCCATTGACCGGTGGTTTACAGGCCGGGCGTCCTGCCCGGCTCGTTTGTGAAGCTTGTGTTTCAGGACAAAAAATGCGCAATGGCTTTCTGCTAGGTTTCCCACCCGGAATCAATGTATTAGGCGAGCGAGGCCGGGGTAACGCTGTCTCATGGCACTTTCCCACCACGAACTCTCTGTCAAAAACGCCGTCATACCCTTCAGCTTGAGCCTGCCGACGCTAACCGTCGGCCTGTCCAGTCACTTTCCTGATAGAGCGCCCCGCCCATGAACACCCCAGCCGCAATCGCCCCGATCTTCCCTGACAGCATCTTCCGCGCCTACGACATCCGTGGCGTGGTACCGGAAACCCTCACCGCCGAAACCGCCTACTGGATCGGCCGCGCCATTGGCTCCCAGAGCCTGGCCCAGGGCGAACCGAATGTGAGCGTCGGCCGTGATGGCCGCTTGTCGGGCCCCGAGCTGGTCGAACAACTGATCAAAGGCGTTGCCGACAGTGGCTGCCACGTCAGCGACGTGGGCCTGGTGCCGACCCCGGCGCTGTACTACGCCGCCAACGTGTTGGCCGGCAAGTCCGGGGTGATGCTCACCGGCAGCCACAACCCATCGAACTACAACGGCTTCAAGATCGTCATCGCCGGCGACACCCTCGCCAACGAGCAGATCCAGGCCCTGCATACCCGCCTCAAGACCAACGACCTGAGCAGCGGCCAGGGCAGCGTGACCAAGGTCGATATCCTTCCTCGCTACAACGACGAGATCGTCAAGGACGTGAAACTCGCCCGTCGCCTGAAAGTGGTGGTCGATTGCGGCAACGGCGCGGCTGGCGTGATCGCCCCGCAACTGATCGAAGCCCTGAACTGCGAAGTCATCCCACTGTTTTGCGACGTGGACGGCAACTTCCCTAACCACCACCCGGACCCGGGCAAGCTGGAAAACCTCGAAGACCTGATCGCCAAGGTCAAGGAAACCAACGCCGACCTGGGCCTGGCCTTCGACGGCGACGGCGACCGCGTGGGCGTGGTGACCAATACCGGTAGCGTGGTGTTCCCGGACCGCCTGCTGATGCTGTTTGCCAAGGACGTGGTGGCGCGCAACCCGGATGCCGAGATCATTTTCGACGTCAAATGCACCCGTCGCCTGGTGCCGCTGATCAAGGAATATGGCGGTCGTCCATTGATGTGGAAAACTGGTCATTCGTTGATCAAGAAGAAAATGAAACAGAGCGGCGCCCTGCTGGCCGGCGAAATGAGCGGCCACATCTTCTTCAAGGAACGCTGGTTCGGTTTTGACGACGGCATCTACAGCGCCGCGCGCCTGCTGGAAATCCTCAGCAAGGAGAAATCCACGGCCGAAGAGCTGTTCGCAACCTTCCCGAACGATATTTCTACGCCAGAAATCAATATCCATGTGACCGAAGAGAGCAAATTCAGCATCATTGATGCACTGCACGACGCTCAATGGGGCGAAGGCGCCGAACTGACCACCATCGATGGTGTGCGGGTCGACTATCCCCACGGCTGGGGCCTGGTTCGCGCATCCAACACCACACCGGTGCTGGTACTGCGTTTCGAGGCCGACAACGAGGCTGAACTGCAGCGCATCAAGGATGTGTTCCACACCCAACTCAAACGTGTTGCACCTGATCTCCAACTACCGTTTTGATTTTTTGAAGCACTACCGGAGCCCTGAATGACCCTCGAACGCGAAGCCGCCGCCAACACCGCCAAGGTCCTGTCCGAAGCGTTGCCTTATATCCGACGCTACGTCGGCAAGACCCTGGTGATCAAATACGGCGGCAACGCGATGGAAAGCGAGGAGCTCAAGACCGGCTTCGCCCGCGACATCGTGCTGATGAAGGCCGTGGGCATCAACCCAGTGGTCGTACACGGTGGTGGCCCGCAAATCGGTGACCTGCTCAAGCGCCTGTCGATCGAAAGCCACTTCATCGATGGCATGCGCGTGACCGACGCGCAGACCATGGATGTGGTGGAGATGGTCCTGGGCGGCCAGGTCAACAAGGACATCGTCAACCTGATCAACCGTCATGGCGGCAGCGCCATCGGCCTGACAGGCAAGGACGCCGAGCTGATCCGGGCGAAGAAACTCACCGTCACCCGCCAGACACCGGAGATGACCCAGCCGGAAATCATCGACATCGGTCATGTGGGCGAAGTGGTCGGCATCAACACCGACCTGCTGAACCTGCTGGTCAAGGGCGACTTCATCCCGGTCATCGCGCCCATCGGCGTGGGTGCCAACGGTGAGTCGTACAACATCAACGCCGACCTGGTGGCGGGCAAGGTTGCCGAGGCACTGAAAGCCGAAAAGCTGATGCTGCTGACCAACATCGCCGGCCTGATGGACAAATCGGGCAAAGTCCTGACCGGACTGTCGACCCAGCAGGTCGATGACCTGATCGCCGACGGCACCATCTACGGCGGCATGCTGCCGAAGATTCGTTGCGCACTGGAAGCGGTACAGGGCGGCGTCGGCAGCTCGCTGATCATCGACGGCCGGGTACCGAATGCGATCCTGCTGGAGATCTTCACCGACACCGGCGTGGGTACGTTGATCAGCAATCGCAAGCGTCCTTAAGCGATACCGGTAAAAAAAGACCCCGCTCAACCTGGTTGAGCGGGGTCTTTTTTTACATCTCTTTTCCAGATGATGCTTTTGTGGCGAGGGAGCTTGCTCCCGCTCGGTCGCGCAGCGACCGCAAAAATGTTGGGGCCGCTGCGCAGCCCAGCGGGAGCAAGCTCCCTCGCCACAAGATCAAAATCAGCGGGCTTCTTAGACGCCGAACTGCGCCCGATAAGCCTCAACCGCCGGCAAATGCTGCTTGAGCTGCGGATCGTCGGCCAAAAACTCCAGCACCTGGTTCAGCGACACAATGCTGATCACCGGAATGCCGAAGTCGCGCTCCACTTCCTGGATCGCCGACAGCTCACCGTTGCCGCGCTCCTGACGGTTCAGGGCAATCAGCACGCCAGCGGCCTTCGCGCCTTCCTGGGAACCGATGATCTGCATCACTTCACGAATGGCAGTGCCGGCAGTGATGACGTCGTCGATGATCAACACGTCGCCGGTCAGCGCTGCACCCACCAGGCTGCCGCCTTCGCCGTGGGCCTTGGCTTCCTTGCGGTTGAAGCACCAAGGCAGGTCGCGGCCGTGGTGTTCGGCCAGGGCGACGGCAGTGGTGGCGGCCAGCGGGATGCCTTTGTAGGCCGGGCCGAACAGCACATCGAACGGGATACCGCTCTCAACGATGGCCGCCGCATAGAAACGACCCAGTTGCGCCAGGGCGGAACCGGTGTTGAACAGGCCGGCATTGAAGAAGTACGGGCTGGTACGCCCGGACTTGAGGGTGAACTCACCGAAGCGCAAAACGCCGCGATCGATGGCAAAGCGAATGAAATCGCGCTGATACGCCTGCATGAAAAAAAGCCTCAAATACCGCGGATTTAGCTAAATAGGTACACGCCGTGTATCATACACGCACGTGATTTTTGGGGCCATTTATGCGGATCATCAGTGTGAACGTCAATGGTATTCAGGCTGCAGTGGAGCGAGGTTTGCTCAGTTGGCTGCAAGCACAGAATGCCGACGTCATCTGCCTGCAGGACACCCGCGCCTCCGCCTTTGAACTGGACGATGCAGCCTTCCAACTGGACGGTTACTTCCTTTATGCCTGCGATGCCGAAGTCCCCGCCCAGGGTGGCGTGGCTTTGTACTCGCGGCTGCAACCGAAGGCTGTCATCAACGGTCTCGGTTTCGAGACGGCGGACCGCTACGGGCGCTACCTGCAAGCCGATTTCGACAAGGTCAGCATCGCGACCTTACTGCTTCCTTCGGGGCAGAACGGCGATGAAGATTTGAATCAGAAATTCAAGTTGATGGACGACTTCGCCCGCTATCTGGATAAACAGCGGCGCAAACGTCGCGAGTACATCTATTGTGGCTCGCTGTACGTGGCGCAACAGAAGCTGGATATCAAGAACTGGCGCGACAGCCAACAATCTCCTGGTTTCCTGGCGCCGGAGCGGGCCTGGATGGACGAGATCATTGGCAACATGGGTTATGTCGACGCCCTGCGCGAAGTCAGCCGTGAAGGCGACCAGTACAGCTGGTGGCCGGACAACGAACAGGCCGAGATGCTCAACCTTGGCTGGCGCTTCGACTACCAGTTGCTGACACCTGGGCTGCGCCGCTTCGTACGCAGCGCCCGCCTGCCGCGCCAGCCACGGTTCTCGCAGCATGCGCCGCTGATCGTGGATTACGACTGGACGCTGACCATCTAAGCGTATCGACGACCGCCTCAAGCCGGCCGAACAAAAAATGCCCGTATCGCAAGATACGGGCATTTTTTATGGCGAACGCTACTGCGCGGAACCTCAAGCCGTGGCAAAAAACGGCAGGGCAAGGTACAACTTGATGACGATGACGTTAATGATATCGATGAAGAACGCCCCCACCATCGGCACCACCAGAAACGCTATCTGCGAAGGTCCGTAGCGCTGCGTCACTGCCTGCATGTTGGCGATGGCCGTCGGCGTGGCACCCAATCCAAAACCGCAATGCCCTGCCGCCAAGACGGCTGCATCGTAATGACTGCCCATGAGCCTGAACGTCACGAAAATCGCAAACAACGCCATGACCAATGTCTGGGCCACCAGAATGATGAAGATCGGTAGGGCCAGTGACGCCAGGTCCCACAATTTGAGTGACATCAAGGCGATCGCCAGGAACAGTGACAGGCTCACATTACCGAGCACGGACACTTCTCGCTCGAAGACCTGATACAAGCCAAGCACCGAAAGCCCGTTGCGCAGGACCACCCCCACGAACAAGACGCAAACGAACGTCGGCAACTCGAAGGCGGTGTCGTGGAGCTGCCCATTCAAGAGCGTGCCGACCAACAGGCTGACCGCAATCAGCGCCAGCGTCTCGATAAACGAAAACGGCGTAATCGAGCGCTCTTTGTTCGGCTGTTCGAAACCCTTGGGTATCCGGGGCTTTTCTGCCTCAAGGCAGCCGGGTGCCTGGACACGCTTGATGAGCAGGCGCGCAACCGGCCCACCGATCAAGCCACCCAACACCAAGCCAAACGTCGCGGAAGCCATCGCAAGCTCGGAGGCGGAAGCCAGACCGTACTTCTCACTGAATACCGTCCCCCACGCCGCGCCTGTGCCGTGACCGCCTGCCAAGGTGATCGAGCCGGTCAGCAACCCCATCAACGGATCGAGCCCCAGCGCTTTTGCGAGCCCGATGCCCATGGCATTCTGGACCACCAGCAGGCCGACAACCGCCAGCAGGAAAACCCCAACTACGCGCCCGCCTTTCTTCAGGCTGGCGAAGTCTGCGCTCAGGCCAATCGTGGCAAAAAATGCCAGCATCAACGGGGTCTGCAATGAAGTATCAAATCGAACTTCAACTTCAAGCCCCCGCAAAGCCAGGAGAATCAAGGCAACTACCAACCCACCCGCCACGGGCTCGGGAATATTGTAGGCGCGTAGAAAACCGACACGTTTAACAAGTCCGCGCCCCAGCAAAAGCACTAAAGAGGCGGCGACAAGTGTTCCATAGAAATCGAGCTGCAACATAGGTGCTTAATCTTTGTATATCTTAGCCAGAGACGAACTTTTTACCTGGACACGCCTCTAGGACAGGTTGATTGCCTTAACACTTGATTGGCTTTGAATTCAAGAACCTTCAATGGTCTGAATATATCGAAATATTTCTGTGCGAATATTACGCAGGGCAACTCTATCAACCGACGCGCATTGTTGCCAAGCGTCTAACTCAGGGTAGAACTGCGCAGTTGTGACTAAACATTTAAGACCAATACCTGTACGCGCTCATTTACACCGCGCAATTGGATGCTGTACACGAAATGAAATGCGTACAACTTCAGAATAAAATGACCGATAAGCGAGACCACTGCCCTTCAAGGCGTCACGGAAGCGATGGAAGGAGGGCTTGCTCCCACTGGATTGCCGAGCGCCCACAAAAAGCGCGTTACGCAACCCAGAGGGGCAAGCCTGGCTCGAGGAGGTTTCAGCCGCCATGGGGATTAACGTGTTGATCCATCGCTCGAGGTCATTGCTACGCTAGAATCAAGACGCTGCTGGGACTGCCGGAGTCTTTTCGCCTGGCGCGCCACCTGGGGACTCCAGACCGGCATCCCCAGCCAGCGCTGGCTTGTATTTATCAATTGCATAATTTGCGCATTGAGCATCAATTCGACCGTCCGGGGCGCCGCCTACGCCAATGGCACCGATCACCTCGCTGCCAACCCTGATGGGAACGCCGCCGGCCAACGCCAAGATCCCAGGAAGGTTAGCTAGCTGGGGCGCCTGCACGGTGCGCGCCATGATATTGCTTGTTTCAGTTTTGAAGGACACCGCCGTATATGCCTTACGCTCGCTGCCAGCGAGGGCGATAGGCCCAGTGTTGTCAGATCGTAGCATCGCCAGCACCGCGCCTGAACGGTCCACCACCGTGGCGGCGACCGACTGGTTGTTGGCGGCACAAACGGCCACGGCTGTTTTGGCCAGTTGCAAGGCATGAATGTAGGACAGGTTTTTCTGTGGGATAACTGCTTGTGTGGCCGGAGCCTGGGACGCGAGTTCTTTCAAAGGCGCCAGTTGAGCATGGGCTAATGCAACGCCAAACGAGCAAACAACTGCGCAAATAACTTGTGGAATATACATGCTTAAATCCTTTTAATCCGAGTAATGAGAAGATCTTCCATCCGATGGAAAACTCATAATGGTGCCAAATCACAGCCCTGACACTAAATGTTTTCAGACAGGATGTAAGGAACCCACTCTCGATAAAGCTCGCCCCCCCTCTTATTAGTCGATTGCCCCACGATAATGTTTTGCCGTTATGCGAAAACGATAATGCCCCAATAAATCGGGGCATTTCTCTAGAGTCGCAGCATTGATCGTTATTTGACCAACCGCCACGTGAAAGGATACCGATACGGTTGCCCTTCATTAGCCTTTACGCCACCGATGATGGTCAATACCAGCGCACCGATGGCCACCAGGCCAAACAGGAAGAAGCCGATCACCACGACCATCAGCAGCAAGCTGATCGCCGAGGCAATCGCCACGGTGATCTGGAAGTTCAGCGCTTCCTTGCCCTGGGCATCAATGAACGGGTCGGACTCACGCTTGAGCTGCCAGAGCACCAACGGCCCGATCAGCGTACCGAACGGAATCCAGATCCCCAACAAGGCGGACAGGTGACAAAACATTGCCCATTGACGCGCCTCTTTGCTCGGCTGGGGCAGCAGGATTTGCTCATCACTCATGACGCTCTCCTTGTCTTGAAGCGGAAATCGATCAGTCAGCCAAGGCGGCCTTTTGCAGTTCGAAGATCTCGTTCATGCCTTTCTTCGCCAACTCCAGCATAGCGTTCAATTCTTCCGGCTGGAACGGTGCGCCCTCGGCAGTGCCCTGGACTTCGATGAAACCGCCGGCACTGGTCATGACCACGTTCAGGTCAGTCTCGGCAGCGGAGTCTTCCAGGTAATCCAGGTCCAGCACCGGCTCGCCCTGGTACATGCCCACGGACACAGCGGCGATCATTTGCTTGAGCGGGTCGCCGCCCTTGAGGCCGCCGCGCTTCTTGATCACTTTCAAGGCATCGACCAGGGCGACCATGGCCCCAGTGATGGAGGCAGTACGGGTACCGCCGTCGGCCTGGATCACGTCGCAATCGACATACAGCGTCACATCGCCCAACTTGGACATGTCCAGAGCAGCACGCAGCGAACGGCCGATCAGGCGTTGGATTTCCAGGGTACGGCCGCCCTGCTTGCCACGGCTGGCCTCACGCTGGTTCCGCTCACCGGTGGCACGCGGCAGCATGCCGTATTCGGCTGTCAGCCAGCCTTGGCCCTGGCCCTTGAGGAACCGTGGCACGCCGTTTTCGACACTGACAGTGCAGATGACTTTGGTATCACCGAATTCGACCAGTACAGATCCCTCGGCGTGTTTGGTGTAGTTGCGGGTAATGCGGATCGAGCGAAGCTGATCGGCAGCGCGACCACTTGGACGTTTCATAGGGAATACCTGTACGGAGGACGGAAAACTGCCGAGCATTATAGAGCCGTGAATCGTCATAGGGCAGTTAAACGTCGCTCGGTTCTAAAAGCCGGCGCGAGCGAAGCCGCGCAAAGGCCCGCCCGACGGGCTGCCACGCTTTGTCGCAAGCGCGGTTGGGGCATACGCGTCACTGCGCTACAATCCTGCGCCTTTGCTGCCCTTGGGCTTTTAATTTACAGATCCCAGGCCCACGACCACCGTCGTGCCGGCCTGCATTGCGAGGAACCTCCATGGTGCACAGCATGACCGCCTTCGCCCGCGTCGAAAAAGCCGGGGCCCAAGGCACGCTGAGCTGGGAACTGCGCTCGGTCAACAGCCGCTACCTGGAGCCGCACCTGCGCCTGCCCGAGTCTTTCCGCGACCTCGAAGGCGGCGTGCGCGAGGCTCTGCGCCAGGGCCTGTCCCGGGGCAAGCTGGAATGCACCCTGCGCTTCACCGAAGAAAGCACTGGCAAAGCCTTGCAGGTGGACCGCGAGCGCGCCGCGCAACTGGTCGCCGCGGCCGAAACCGTCGCCAGCCTGATCAAGCACCCTGCCGCCCTGAATCCACTGGAAGTCCTGGCCTGGCCCGGCGTACTGGTGGGTGACGCGAGCGACCCGCAGGCGCTGAACGCCGAGGCGATGGCACTGTTCAATGAAGGCCTCAAGGAACTCAAGGCCGGCCGCGAGCGCGAAGGCGCGGAGCTGGCCCGGCTGATCAACGAGCGCCTGACCTCCATTGAAGAAGACGTCAGCACCCTGCGCGAACTGGTCCCGCAGATGCTCGCCACCCAGCGCCAGAAAGTCCTCGACCGCTTCACCGACATGAAGGCCGAGCTGGATCCACAACGGCTGGAACAGGAAATGGTCATGCTCGCGCAAAAGAGCGACGTGGCCGAAGAACTGGATCGCCTGAGCACCCACATCATCGAAGTTCGCCGGGTGCTCAAGTCCGGCGGTGCGGCCGGTCGCCGCCTCGACTTCCTGATGCAGGAGCTCAACCGCGAAGCCAATACACTGGGCTCCAAGGCCTTCGACCCGCGCAGCACCCAGGCGGCGGTCAACCTCAAGGTGTTGATCGAACAAATGCGCGAACAAGTGCAGAACATTGAGTAAGGCAAACGACATGACCCACAGCACCGGCACCCTCTACATCATTTCCGCGCCCTCGGGCGCCGGCAAGACCAGCCTGGTCAAGGCCCTGATCGATGCCGAACCGCAGATCCGCGTCTCGGTCTCGCACACCACCCGCGCCATGCGTCCGGGCGAAGTGAATGGCGTGAACTATCACTTCGTCGACCGCGAAGAGTTCGTGAAGATGGCCGAACACGGCGACTTCCTGGAGCGCGCCGAAGTTTTCGGCAACCTTTATGGCACTTCGCAAAGCTACTTGCAGCAGACCCTGGACGAAGGTCACGACCTGATCCTGGAAATCGACTGGCAAGGCGCCGAGCAGGTGCGCAAGCTGATGCCCCAGGCGCGTTCGATCTTCATTCTGCCGCCAAGCCAGCAAGCCTTGCGCCAGCGCCTGACCAACCGCGGCCAGGACAGCGACGACATCATCGAAGGCCGGATGCGCGAAGCGGTCAGCGAAATGAGTCACTACGTCGACTATGATTACCTGATCATCAACGACGATTTCGCCCACGCGCTGGACGACCTGAAGGCGATTTTCCGCGCCAGCCAGCTGCAGCAGAAACGCCAGCAGCAACGTTTCGGCAAATTATTGGCCGAATTGTTGGGCTGAACAGCCCTTCCCAAAACCGCTGCGACGGCTTTACATTGGTAGTCGCAGCGCGCCGAGGGGTTTGGTTAAAAAATCAGCGCTTCCCTAAACGCTGGTGTTTTTTTAAACTGTCGAGTCCGCTCGCCCAACCGGGCAGCGCGCATATTGCATTCGCTCCGAGGAATACCATGGCCCGCGTAACCGTTGAAGACTGCCTAGAACACGTGGAAAACCGCTTTGAGCTGGTCATGCTCTCTACCAAGCGTGCCCGTCAACTGGCCACCGGTGGCAAAGAGCCGTTGGTCCAGTGGGAAAACGACAAGCCTACCGTAGTAGCGCTGCGTGAAATCGCCGAAGGCCTGATGAGCTACGAGTTCATCGCCAACGCTGAAATCGTCGAAGACGAACCGCTGTTCGCAGCGTTCGAGGACGAGTCCAACGAGGCGGTCTAAGCCTATGCCTGGTCGACGTAGCACGGCGCGGGGTCACAGCAAACGGCAGGAGTCATCATCATGCCGAGCATAGACGCCCTCGCCGATCGCTTATCGGCCTACCTCGGCACGGACCAGGTCAATCTGGTCCGCCGAGCCTATTTCTACGCCGAACAAGCCCACGACGGCCAGCGCCGCCGCAGCGGCGAGGCGTACGTCACGCATCCCCTTGCGGTGGCGAATATTCTTGCCGACATGCACATGGACCATCAGAGCCTGATGGCGGCGATGCTGCATGACGTGATCGAAGACACCGGCATTGCCAAGGAAGCGCTGCAAGCGCAGTTCGGCGAAACCGTGGCCGAACTGGTCGACGGGGTCAGCAAGCTGACCCAGATGAACTTCGAGACCAAGGCCGAGGCCCAGGCCGAAAACTTCCAGAAAATGGCCATGGCCATGGCCCGCGACATTCGCGTGATCCTGGTCAAGCTCGCCGACCGCCTGCACAACATGCGCACCCTGGAAGTGCTGTCCGGCGAAAAACGCCGGCGCATCGCCAAGGAAACCCTGGAAATCTACGCACCCATCGCCAATCGCCTGGGCATGCACGCGATCCGCATCGAGTTCGAAGACCTCGGCTTCAAGGCCATGCACCCGATGCGTTCGGCGCGGATCAACCAGGCCGTCAAGCGCGCCCGGGGCAACCGCAAGGAAATCGTCAACAAGATCGAAGAGTCCCTGAGCCACTGCCTGGCCATCGACGGCATCGAAGGCGAAGTCAGCGGGCGGCAGAAACACCTCTACGGCATCTACAAGAAAATGCGCGGCAAGCGTCGGGCCTTCAACGAGATCATGGACGTCTACGCGTTCCGGATCATCGTCGACAAGGTCGATACCTGCTACCGCGTTCTAGGCGCTGTACATAATTTGTACAAACCGTTGCCGGGGCGCTTCAAGGATTACATCGCGATCCCCAAGGCCAACGGCTATCAATCGCTGCACACCACGCTGTTCGGCATGCACGGCGTACCGATCGAGATCCAGATCCGCACCCGTGAAATGGAAGAAATGGCCAACAACGGCATCGCCGCCCATTGGCTGTACAAATCCAGCGGTGACGAACAGCCCAAGAGCACCCACGCCCGCGCCCGACAATGGGTCAAGGGTGTGCTGGAAATGCAGCAGCGTGCCGGCAACTCCCTGGAATTCATCGAGAGCGTGAAGATCGACCTGTTCCCGGACGAGGTCTACGTCTTCACGCCCAAGGGCCGGATCATGGAGCTGCCCAAAGGCTCCACGGCCGTGGACTTTGCCTATGCGGTGCACACCGACGTCGGCAACAGTTGCATCGCGTGCCGGATCAACCGCCGCCTGGCGCCATTGTCCGAGCCGCTGCAAAGCGGCTCCACGGTGGAAATCGTCAGCGCCCCCGGCGCCCGGCCCAACCCGGCGTGGCTCAATTTCGTGGTCACCGGCAAGGCCCGCACCCATATCCGTCACGCCCTGAAACTGCAACGCCGCTCCGAATCCATCAGCCTCGGCGAACGCCTGCTGAACAAGGTGCTGAACGGTTTCGACAGCTCGCTGGACAAGATCCCGGTCGAGCGCGTGCAACTGATGCTCCACGAATACCGTCTCGAATTGATCGAAGACCTGCTCGAAGACATCGGCCTGGGCAATCGCATGGCCTACGTCGTTGCCCGTCGCCTGCTCGGCGAAGGCGAACAGTTGCCAAGCCCCGAAGGCCCGCTGGCGATTCGCGGCACCGAAGGCCTGGTACTCAGTTATGCCAAGTGTTGCACGCCGATCCCGGGCGACCCGATTGTCGGCCATTTGTCCGCCGGCAAAGGGATGGTGGTGCACCTGGACAACTGCCGCAACATCAGCGAAATCCGGCACAACCCGGAAAAATGCATCCAGCTCTCCTGGGCCAAGGATGTCACCGGCGAATTCAACGTCGAGCTGCGGGTCGAGCTGGAGCACCAGCGCGGCCTGATCGCCCTGCTGGCCAGCAGCGTCAATGCCGCCGACGGCAATATCGAAAAAATCAGCATGGATGAACGCGATGGCCGCATCAGCGTCGTTCAATTGGTGGTCAGCGTGCACGACCGTGTGCACCTGGCCCGTGTGATCAAGAAACTGCGCGCCCTGACCGGCGTTATCCGCATCACCCGCATGCGCGCGTAGCCCATTCGTTATCAGGAGTCATTCATGACCAAGACCGTTATCACCAGCGACAAGGCCCCGGCCGCCATCGGTACTTATTCCCAGGCGATCAAGGCCGGCAACACCGTGTACATGTCGGGCCAGATCCCACTGGACCCCAAGACCATGGAGCTGGTGGAAGGCTTCGAAGCCCAGACCGTGCAGGTGTTCGAAAACCTCAAGGCTGTGGCCGAGGCCGCCGGTGGTTCGTTCAAGGACATCGTCAAGCTGAACATCTTCCTCACCGACCTGAGCCACTTCGCCAAGGTCAACGAGGTGATGGGCAAGTACTTCGACCAGCCTTACCCTGCCCGCGCCGCCATCGGCGTGGCGGCCCTGCCCAAGGGCGCTCAGGTTGAGATGGATGCCATCCTGGTCATCGAGTAATAAGGCCGGCGCAGCCTCCCCCGCTGCGCCGTTTTCGTCTTGAAAGGATTCCACCATGCGCAAAGCGCTTGCTCTCTCGTTGGCAGCCCTGCTTCTGGGCGGCTGTGCCAGCGACCCTGCCGACCGTGACATCAGCGGCACCTGGATCAACCAGGCAGCCATCGACGCTGCCGCCAAGGGCGGCCCGCTTCGCGAAGCGCTGCAGGGCTATGGCCCGAACCTGGAATGGGACGTCAACACCCGTGCCGGCCAGGCGCGCTACACCAACGGTTTTGAAAACGTCGAAGGCAAATTGCTGGGTGAAGAAGACGGCGCCTGGAAAGTCGATTTCTACGGCAGCTCCGCCAGCGAACTCAAGCGCGATGGCGACCAGTTGAGCCAGGCCGCCACCGAGAACGAACCGCAGCAGGTGTTCGATCGCGCACAAGTCCAGGTCCCGGAAGGCGCGCCCATCGGCGCCAGTTTCGAGCGTGCGCTGTATGCCGCCTACCTGGGCGGCACCTGGAACATCGCCAGCGGCCCCGGCCAGGGCGCCACCGTGCAATTCCAGCCCGACGGCCAGGTCAGCGGCCTGCCGGGTGCCGATCGCTATGCCTTGTGCCTGGCCGGCGATTGCGCCTCCATGAGCGGTGGAAACGACAACATCTGGCTGCAACAGAACGGCCAGGGCAACACCTGGATCTTTGCCCGCGACGGCAAGAAGCTGGAAATTTTCCAGACCGTCAACGCCGCGCTGGCCGATGAAATGCCTTCGTTCACGCCGGGCACTCGGCAGTGGGTGCTGGAAAAGCAGTAAGAGATAGGGCGCTTTGAACTAACTGTACGAGCGCCCCCTCCCGGCAAAGGTTCACGCGCGAGACGGAACTGGCTTTTTTCTACCCAGGCGGATCAGCTCATTGGAGAAACACAGCCCAATGATGATCAGCAGTGCGCCCGGGTACAGGCTTTCGCGCGGCACCTCATTGAGCACAACAAATGCCAGCAGTGCGGCGAACAGCGGCTCGGTCAGCTCCAAGGCTTGCACCTGGGATGGCTTGAGGTACTCGATTGCCTTGGTGGTACAGAAAAAGCCGAGGATGGTCGGCAGCGCGGCCAGCGCCAGCAGTGCGGCAATCGCCCAGGGCGACAGCTCACCGATCACGAAGCCGTCGGCCGAAGCCGGCATCAGCAAGTACAGGCTGCCGAAGAACAGCAACTGACGAGTGAAGTGCAGCCCACCGGACACGCCCATCCGTTTCATGGCTACCGAAAACGCCCCATAGCCGCAGCCCGCCATGGACGCGAGCGCAACGCCTTGGAGCGTGAAGCCCTGCTGCAGATCGGCGCCAAAGATCACCGCGATTCCGGCGATCGCCAAGGCGGCACCCACAGTGGCGTTCGCAGTGATCGGATCCTTGAGGATTATGCGTCCGAGCACGATCGAGGAAATGGAAGCGCTGGCCATCAGCATCACGACTACCCCCGCCGCAGCGTAATGCCGATAGGCAGCCGTTTCGAAGTGGAACAGCACAAAGATACCGAGAAACGCGCAGATCGCCGCCTGGGTCCATTTGGCCGTCGTCGCCGGACGCTTGATAAACAGCAGCAAGGCCGAGAGCAGCAGACAACCCAGGACGGTCTTTATGACGGCGACACTGCTGGCGGTGAAACCATTGCTCATGAGCACTTTGCTGAGCACGCCTATCGTGGCGTTAAGTGCGGCGGCGGAGAGTGCAAAGATAACGCCTTTGCTGAAACTGGCTTGCATTGATGACGGTCCTTGTCGCTGTCAGGTCGTTCGATAGGATGTTGGCCCACCGACGACGCAAAAGATGACTGAAACGGTTGCGGGTGGCCTGCAGATCACTCTTGGCTTCGGCAAGCAGCGGATAATGCTCGGCGAGCTCGATGAACCAAGTCAAGACCCGGAAGGTACTCAGGACGGTAAGCGCCCATAGAGAACTAGCCCTTGGCGCCGAACCCCATCATCGAGCACACGCCGAGCAGGCCCGTGTCAGCAGCGCCCTTCCAGGATCGCCGCATACCCCTCGCGAAAACTCGGATACCGCGGCGTCCATCCCAAGGCCTTGGCCCGGGCATTGCTGCAGCGCTTGCTGCCGGCGCGACGCACGCTGGCGTCTTCGGCCCACTCGGTCACGCCCATGAATTCGCGCAACCAGCCCACCACCTCGGCCAGTGGCGCAGGAGCGTCGTCGACGCCGATGTAGCAATCGTCCAGCACCTGGCCCTGGCGATCGGCCTCCAGCAGAAACGCCAACAAGCCGGCCGCATCGTCGGCGTGGATGCGATTGGCGTACAGCGGCGGGTCGATCACGACGCGATAGCCTTGGCGGACCTGGCTCAGCAGCCACTCCCGACCCGGCCCATAGATGCCGGTCAGGCGCACGCGACTGGCCGGGATGCCACTGTCCAAGGCCACTTGCTCGGCTTCGAGCATCAGGCGACCGGAATACCCGCCGGCCACGGTTGGCGAGGTTTCATCCACCCATTCGCCCTGCTGTTGCCCATAAACGCTGCTGCTGGACACAAAAAGCAGGCGCTTGGGCCGCTGGCCATGCTGCTTCAGCCAACTCAACACATGCTGCAACCCTTCGACATAAGCCGTGCGATAGCCCGCTTCGTCATGGTCGGTGGCTGCGGCGCTGTACACCAGGTAATCCAGTGACCCGGTGGGCCAGTCGGCGGGGCATTGCTCGCTGAACAAATCCCCCGCCACCCCGATAACGCCGGCCGGCAGGTTCGAAACCGTGCGCCGCAGGCCATGGACTTGCCAATGTTCGGCCACTAACTGGCTGGCCAGGCGGCCGCCGATATCACCGCAGCCGGCGATCAAAACAGAAGGCGCGGACATCAAGAACTCCTCTGGCAAAGCCGCAGACTAGCCTTCGCAGGGGACGAGCGGCTAGCCATGTGAGAAAAAAAGTAACTGTATTACTTTTGTTAACAAGAATTAATTGCAATAATGCCCACCACTTTTGTTCTCGGCCCCACGAGGCCTGGAAGAACATCAACCTTCTTTTTCCTCTCAGGTCCGGCCAGCATGAAACGCTCTCTATCCCCCGCTTCGCCAACCAATCGACCTCGTGCCTGGAGCACGGTAGCCGCCCTGCTGTTCAGCCTGCTGCTGGCACCTGTCGCCGCGTTCGCCGATGCACAGACGCCGACCACGACGCCGGCCACCGCACCGGCTGCTGCCCAGGCACCGGCCGACCCGGCCGCTCCCGTTGCAACGCCTGTCGCCACCGACCCGGCCCAAGCCGTCGAAGCCGACGCACCTGAAGTGCTCGAAGCCGACAATACCCTGGGCATGGCTCACGACCTGTCGCCATGGGGCATGTACAAGAACGCCGACATCATCGTGAAAATCGTGATGATCGGCCTGGCCATCGCCTCGATCATCACCTGGACCATCTGGATTGCCAAAGGCTTCGAGCTGCTGGGTGCCAAGCGTCGCTTGCGTGGTGAAATCGCCGCCCTGAAAAAAGCCACCACCCTCAAGGAAGCCAGCGCCACCGCCGCGAAGGCCGGCACTCTTGCCAACCTGCTGGTGCATGACGCACTCGAAGAGATGCGCCTGTCGGCCAACAGCCGCGAAAAAGAAGGCATCAAGGAACGTGTGAGCTTCCGCCTCGAGCGCCTGGTCGCCGCCTGTGGTCGCAGCATGAGCAGCGGCACCGGCGTGCTCGCCACCATCGGCTCTACCGCGCCATTCGTCGGCCTGTTCGGCACCGTGTGGGGCATCATGAACAGCTTCATCGGCATCGCCAAGACCCAGACCACCAACCTCGCCGTCGTTGCGCCCGGCATCGCCGAAGCCCTTCTGGCAACAGCCTTGGGCCTGGTCGCAGCGATCCCGGCCGTGGTGATCTACAACGTCTTCGCCCGCTCCATTGCCGGCTACAAGGCCCAGGTCTCCGACGCTTCGGCCGAAGTCCTGCTGCTGGTCAGCCGCGACCTCGACCACTTGCCGCCCGAGCGTGGCTCGCAACCGCACATGGTGAAAGTGGGGTAATCGGCCATGGGCCTGCATTTGAAAGAAGGCGCAGACGACGATCTGGCCGAGAACCACGAAATCAACGTCACACCGTTCATCGACGTGATGCTGGTGCTGTTGATCATCTTCATGGTGGCGGCCCCGCTCGCCACCGTGGACATCAAGGTTGACCTGCCGGCATCGACGGCCAAGCCTTCGCCACGGCCGGAGAAACCGGTGTTCCTCAGCGTCAAGGCCGACCAGCGCCTGTTCCTGGGTGAAGACGAGGTCAAGGCCGAAACCCTCGGCGCGACCCTCGACGCCAAGACCCAAGGCAAGAAAGACACGACAATCTTCTTCCAGGCCGACAAAGGCGTGGACTACGGCGACCTGATGAGCGTGATGGACGCGCTGCGGGGCGCCGGTTACCTGAAGGTCGGTTTGGTCGGACTCGAGACGGCGCCCAAGAAATGATCACGACGCGCCAAAAGCTGACGCGTTACAGCGGTAGCCTGGCAGTGGTGCTGGGCGTGCATGCGCTCGCCATCGCCGTGGCGCTGAACTGGACATCACGCGCGCCCATCGAATTGCCTCCCCAGGCAATGATGGTCGAGCTGGCGCCGGTACCAGCCCCGCCGCCACCGGCACCGCCCAAAGTCGTCACACCGCCGCAACCTCCCGAGCCGGTCGAAGAATTGCCGCTGCCCAAGCTTGCCGAAGCGCCGAAGCCGGAGATTTCCGTGCCCAAGCCGGTCAAGCCCAAGCCAAAGCCGCAACCGCCCAAGCCCAAACCGGTGGAGAAAAAGCCCGAGCCGCCGAAGGAACAGCCGTCGGAGCAGAAGCCCAGCGACACCCCGCCAACCCAGTCAGTCGCCGAGAAGTCCGCACAACCGGCTCCTGGCCCGTCGCCCGCGCAATCGGCGGCCAAGGCCAATTGGCAGGGCACGCTGCTGGCGCACCTGGGCAAGTACAAGAAGTACCCGCCCAGGGCCCAGCAGATGAACAAGGAAGGCACCAACCGCCTGCGCTTCGTGGTGGATGCCGAAGGCAACGTGTTGTCATTCGAACTGGTGGGCAGCTCCGGCACGGAGTTGCTGGACAAGGCCACCCTGGAAATGATCCGCAAAGCCCAACCGCTGCCCAAGCCGCCGGCCGAGCTGCTGACCAACGGCACCATCGAACTGACGGCACCGTTTGTGTACTCCATCGACAAGCGCCGGCGTTGATCTCAATTACCAGCCCCTTAACAGGGGCTTCCTGTTCCAGGTAAGCGTTTTGGAGCACAGGGGATTGGGAGCAAAGCCATCTGTGGAGCCAGGGCATCTGTGGGAGCAAAGCTTGCTCGCGATACAGGCACCTCGGTTCCAGCGAACACCGCGTTAACTTCATCGCGGGCAAGCCTTGCTCCCACAGACAATTCCACATTCTTAAATAAATCCCTGACCACACAGACATTGGACAGTGTCACACCGCACCCCCAGTCTGATAACGTGCGTCTATCGATTGCAGCCGGTATGCTTGGCTCGCAACTTCACGGACGCTCGCCATGACCCTCACAGAATTACGCTACATCGTGACCCTCGCCCAAGAGCAGCATTTCGGCCATGCGGCCGAGCGTTGCCACGTCAGCCAGCCGACGCTGTCGGTGGGCGTGAAAAAGCTTGAAGACGAACTCGGTGTGCTGATTTTCGAGCGCAGCAAAAGCGCCGTGCGCCTGACCCCCGTGGGCGAAGGCATCGTGGCCCAGGCACAAAAGGTCCTGGAGCAGGCCCAGGGCATTCGCGAACTGGCCCAGGCCGGCAAGAACCAACTGACCGCCCCGCTGAAAGTCGGCGCGATCTACACCGTCGGCCCGTACCTGTTCCCGCACCTGATTCCGCAACTGCACCGGGTCGCCCCGCAGATGCCGTTGTACATCGAAGAAAACTTCACCCATGTGCTGCGCGACAAGCTGCGCAACGGCGAGCTGGACGCGATCATCATCGCCCTGCCGTTCAACGAAGCCGACGTCCTGACCCTGCCGCTCTACGACGAACCGTTCTACGTCCTGATGCCGGCCCAGCACCCCTGGACCCAGAAAAAAACCATCGACGCCGCCCTGCTCAACGACAAGAGCCTGCTGTTGCTCGGCGAAGGCCACTGCTTCCGCGACCAGGTGCTCGAAGCCTGCCCGACCCTGACCAAAGGCAGCGAAGGCGCCAAGCACACCACAGTGGAGTCCAGCTCCCTGGAAACCATCCGCCACATGGTCGCCTCGGGCCTGGGCATTTCGATCCTGCCGCTGTCGGCAGTGGACAGCCATCATTACGCCCCGGGCGTGATCGAAGTCCGCCCGCTGACGCCGCCCGTGCCGTTCCGCACCGTCGCCATCGCCTGGCGCGCCAGTTTCCCGCGGCCCAAGGCCATCGAGATCCTCGCTGACTCGA
Source organism: Pseudomonas sp. CFII68 (assembly GCF_000416195.1). Taxonomy (NCBI): domain Bacteria; kingdom Pseudomonadati; phylum Pseudomonadota; class Gammaproteobacteria; order Pseudomonadales; family Pseudomonadaceae; genus Pseudomonas; species Pseudomonas sp. CFII68. Next base: position 4,556 of record NZ_ATLN01000027.1, on the reverse strand, counting down.
TCCGTCTGTGCTCCGTGGCCAAGCCGCCCGCTGGCAAGTAAGCCACGGCCATGACGGAGCTGTCGAAAGTGCCGGTCACGACACTCAAGGGTGTCGGTGAAGCCATGGCCGAGAAACTGGCCAAGGTCGGCCTGGAAAACCTCCAGGACGTGCTGTTTCACCTGCCGCTGCGTTACCAGGACCGCACCCGCGTGGTGCCCATCGGCCATTTGCGCCCGGGGCAGGATGCGGTGATCGAAGGCACCGTCAGCGGCGCCGACGTGGTCATGGGCCGCCGTCGCAGCCTGGTGGTGCGCCTGCAGGACGGCACCGGCGGGCTCAGCCTGCGCTTCTACCATTTCAGCAATGCACAAAAGGAAGGCCTCAAGCGCGGCACCCGCGTACGCTGCTACGGCGAGGCGCGGCCCGGGGCTTCGGGGCTGGAGATCTATCACCCGGAATACCGCGCCATCACCGGCGACGAACCGCCGCCGGTGGACGAAACCCTGACCCCGGTCTATCCGCTCACCGAAGGCCTGACCCAACAACGCTTGCGCCAGCTCTGCCAACAAACCCTGACCCTGCTCGGCCCCAGCAGCCTGCCCGACTGGCTGCCCACGGAACTGGCCCGGGATTACCACCTGGCACCCCTGGCCGATGCGATCCGCTACCTGCACCATCCGCCCGCCGATGCCGACGTCGACGAACTCGCCCTCGGCCATCACTGGGCCCAGCATCGCCTGGCGTTCGAAGAACTGCTGACCCATCAACTGTCGCAGCAACGCCTGCGCGAAAGCCTGCGTTCCCTGCGCGCCCCGGCCATGCCCAAGGCCAGGGATCTGCCGGCCCGCTACCTGGCCAACCTCGGTTTCGCCCCCACCGGTGCCCAGCAACGGGTCGGCAACGAAATCGCCTACGACCTGAGCCAGCCGGAGCCGATGCTGCGGCTGATCCAGGGCGATGTCGGCGCCGGCAAGACCGTGGTCGCCGCCCTGGCGGCGCTGCAGGCCTTGGAGGCCGGTTATCAGGTGGCGCTGATGGCGCCCACCGAGATCCTGGCCGAACAACATTTCATCACCTTCCAGCGCTGGCTCGAACCGTTGGGCATCGAAGTCGCCTGGCTGGCCGGTAAGCTCAAGGGCAAGAACCGCGTCGCCGCCCTGGCACAGATCGCCGAAGGCGCACCGATGGTGGTCGGCACCCATGCGCTGTTCCAGGACGAAGTGCAGTTCAAGAACCTGGCCCTGGTGATCATCGACGAACAGCACCGCTTCGGCGTGCAACAGCGCCTGGCCTTGCGGCAGAAAGGCGTGGGTGGGCGGATGTGCCCTCATCAACTGATCATGACCGCGACGCCGATCCCGCGGACCCTGGCGATGAGCGCCTACGCCGACCTCGACACCTCGATCCTCGACGAACTGCCCCCCGGCCGCACACCGGTCAATACCGTGCTGGTCACCGACACCCGACGAGTGGAGGTGATCGAGCGCGTGCGCGGCGCCTGTGCCGAAGGGCGGCAGGCCTATTGGGTGTGCACGTTGATTGAAGAGTCGGAAGAGCTGACCTGCCAGGCGGCCGAAACCACCTTTGAAGACCTCACTGCCGCCCTCGGCGAGTTGAAGGTCGGGCTGATCCACGGCCGCATGAAGCCCGCCGAGAAAGCCGCCGTCATGGCTGAGTTCAAGGCCGGCGCCCTGCAACTTTTGGTTGCCACCACGGTAATCGAGGTGGGCGTCGACGTGCCCAATGCCAGCCTGATGATCATCGAGAACCCCGAGCGCCTGGGCCTGGCGCAGCTGCACCAACTGCGCGGCCGGGTGGGCCGGGGCAGCGCCGCCAGCCATTGCGTTCTGCTCTATCACCCGCCGTTGTCGCAGATCGGGCGCCAGCGGCTGGGGATCATGCGCGAAACCAACGACGGTTTCGTCATCGCTGAAAAAGACCTCGAGTTGCGCGGCCCCGGTGAAATGCTCGGCACACGCCAGACGGGTCTGCTTCAATTCAAGGTAGCCGACCTGATGCGCGACGCCGATCTGCTCCCCGCCGTACGCGACGCCGCCCAGGCCCTGCTGGAACGCTGGCCCGACCACGTCAGCCCGCTGCTGGATCGCTGGCTGCGTCATGGGCAGCAATACGGCCAAGTGTGAGCACGCGCTCAGTTTTCAAGACGCGCGTACCGGACAAGCTGGTTATACTGACCAACTTGTAGGAAAACGGATACAGACCATGACAGAAGCTGCCCTCGTCCCCGAAGCCCCGCACGCTCCGTCTGTTATTCGGCTGTTGCTCGAAAAGTTGGGCATCGGCTATGACGAAGTACTCGAACGACCCGGCCTGAACCCAGCCCGCAAAGTGCAGGCGGTGTTGTTGCACGATGCCGTTGGCGCGCTCATGGTGCTGTTTCCGCAAAGCCAGTTGCTGGACCTCAATCGCCTGGCCGAACTCACCGGTCGCAAGCTCACGGCGGTGCCGACCGAACGCCTGGAGCGCATGCTCGGCAAACACAGCCTGAGCCTGCTGCCCGGCCTGCCGGCGCTGACCAGCTCGCCGTGCCTGTACGAAGAAAGCCTGCTGCGCGAACCGAAGTTGCTGATCAACTCCGGTGAGCCGGGGCTGTTGCTGGAAGTCACCAGCGAAGCGTTCAAGACCATGCTCACCAAGGCCAGCGCCGCGACGTTCGGTGAACCCGTGAGCAACATCACCCCCAACCTGGACCGCCCGCACGACGACCGCAAGGAAATCACCCAGGCCGTACAGGCGTTCACCGCCCGGCGTATCCAGCAACGGCTGGAAGAAACCATCGAGATCCCGCCGCTGGCTGAAACCGCGCAGAAAATCATCAAGCTGCGGGTCGACCCCGACGCGACCATCGATGACATCACCGGCGTGGTGGAAACCGACCCGGCCCTGGCCGCGCAAGTGGTGAGCTGGGCGGCATCGCCCTACTACGCATCACCCGGCAAGATTCGTTCGGTGGAAGATGCCATCGTCCGGGTACTGGGCTTCGACCTGGTGATCAACCTGGCGCTGGGCCTGGCCCTGGGCAAGACCCTGAGCCTGCCCAAGGACCACCCGCAACACACCACGCCGTACTGGCACCAGTCGATCTACACCGCCGCCGTCATCGAAGGCCTGACCCGCGCCATGCCGCGCGCCCAGCGACCCGAAGGCGGCCTGACCTACCTGTCGGGCCTGCTGCACAACTTCGGTTACCTGCTGCTGGCCCACGTGTTCCCGCCGCACTTCTCGCTGATCTGCCGGCACCTGGAGGTCAACCCGCACCTGTGCCACAGCTACGTGGAACAGCACCTGTTGGGCATCAGTCGCGAGCAGATCGGCGCCTGGCTGATGCGCTACTGGGACATGCCCGACGAACTGGCCACCGCCCTGCGCTTCCAGCACGACCCGCACTACGACGGCGAATATGCCGAATATCCGAACCTGGTGTGCCTGGCGGTGCGCCTGCTGCGCGCGCGCAGCATCGGCTCCGGCCCGGATGAAGAAATCCCGGACGCGCTGCTTGAACGCGTGGGCTTGACCCGGGAAAAGGCCAACGATGTAGTCAGCAAAGTGCTGGACGCGGAAGTGTTGCTGCGGGAGCTGGCTTCGCAGTTTGGCCATTGATGGCCAACACTGGCAACTGAGCTTTTGTGGCGAGGGGATTTAGCTGTGGGAGCAAAGCTTGCTCGCGACACAGGCGACTCGATTTCAGAGAGACCGCATCGCCTTCATCGCGGGCAAGCCTTGCTCCCATATGGCCTTGGTCCTGGATAGAATCTGCGCGGCTCAAACTTTCTTGGCCTTCCTCGGCTTCAAATACTTCATCAGCCCCTGGAACCAGATCACCAGCGCCGGGTTGCCCTTGATCTGGATCGACTTGTCCTGAATCCCCGTCATGAACGCCAGCTGCTTGTTCTTGGCCTGCATCGTGGCGAAGCCATAGGCGGCGTCCTTGAAGGCAATGGCGAACGCAGGCTCCGGGTAAGTGCCGGACTGGCTAGTGATGCGCTGGTTTTTCACCGTGAAATGCCGGGCGACCTTGCCGTCCAGGGTTTGCAGCTGAAACACCAATTCCTTGTCGCCCAACTGCTGCTGGAACGCCGGATTGGTCCGACTGGCCTTGCCCATCAACAACCCCAGCATCCACAGCAGAAAACGAAATTTCATGGGCACAGCCTCGTGATGAAAGATGATTGGCTGGCAGTTTAGCGATTCTTCGGCGTAACGCCATCATCGGATCGCTTTAGCGGAAGATCAGCTGATTTTCGCGAAAGATGACTGCCAAGTCACAAAACTAAAAAGCAAAAGATCGCAGCCTTCGGCAGCTCCTACATCGATTTCCGTAGGAGCTGCCGAAGGCTGCGATCTTTTGATCTTTTTGCTCTCCTGTTCCTCGGACATTTCCTTCAAAACGCCGGGCTGTTCATGAACTAGGCAGCGCTTACGAGCGCCGCTAACCTCTGTTCGTCATCGCAAAAAACGGTGACACGGACGTGCAAGTCCGGTACATATCGGCGCGCAACTGCCACGCCAAACGGCTCATGCTCGTATTGGTGCGTTTATGGCGGCTGCGCGCG